>NZ_MSQD01000005.1 GCF_002102475.1 Thermoanaerobacterium sp. PSU-2
TATTATCAATAGGGATGGATGCAGTAGTAAGAGTTAAAGACGAAAGATTAAATATAGTTAAAGATGCTCTTGGTTTATTCAAGTGTCGAGAAGCAGATAAAGAATGGACTGTTAAGAAAGAAAGTAACAATTATATTAAAATAAAGGCCTGGGACGAAGACAATTTTCAAATGCCTAATTCCAACATAGAAGTAAGGTTTATAAAATTTATAGAGGAGATACATAGCTCAAGCAAAGTAGAAATAAAAGAATCATGGATAATAACTACCTCTAAAGTTACTTCAGTAGAAACCCTATGGAAAATAATACATAAAAGATAGGAAATTGAAAACAATGCTTTTCATCAATTAAAAACAGAATGGCATTTAAATCACTGTTTTCTGCACAGTCCTGAGGGCGTAGAAACTGTGTTAATGTTTATAATAATAGCATTTAATTTGATGCAATTATATTTCTTCAGGTGTATAAGAAATTTTAGAGAAAAGCATATGTTTCAAATAGATATTATTGAAGATATAAAAGATGAGATATTTATCATAGAAACTGGATGGAGTAATCCACTGTTTGTGAAGACATAATTTGAAACAAAACTGGAAATTCATTATTAAAATTCATGGGGTAAGGGGAAAGTGCAACTTTTTTAGCATCTAAACGGATTTACTATTACCATATATTCAACTAGATGTAAAATATAAAAATTCTTGTAAAGATAAATTTTTTGCTGGAATTTTGATGCGAAATCTCTGGTTAAAATGCTGTTTACTTTTATTCTTATGTGTTATAATATAAGTAAGAGTAATCGGCGCCGCAAAGTGCGGTCGCCCAGCGTAAGTTATAAAGTTATAACCACTCTGGTTGCAGCAGGGTGGTTATTATTTTTTTTGTTAAAACTAAGAATTGCTATGACGAACATTCCAAACATTATCATCAAAGATAATGTTTCATATGTATTCATCATAAGCAACCACCTCCCTTCGTGGGAAAGTGCGACCACACCCTGCTATATCCGATTACTCTATCCATATAATACCACAATTATATAAATATCTACAATATAGAAAAATAGAATATCTAATCTGCTTCTAAACCAGTAACTTTCCAAATAAAACTCTCTTTCTCCGTCTATTGGGCAATACCGGCTTAAGTAGCTCTAAAATAATCGAATCAATATCTTTACCAAAAGATCCTATCATAAGAAATTTTTGAACCAGAATAAAATACATCTTTTTCAGCATAATCTTTTGTTTTTTCCCATATCGAAGGCATATATTAAATTCCTCATAGGTAGGCCAAAAACTGCCTTCTGTTCCTAATATTACTCAAGTTCAAGTTTAGTTTCAATTCCTCGTAGGTAGGCTAAAAACAGCGATGATGTTGCCAAAATTCTTGCGAAAGACGAGTGTTTCAATTCCTCGTAGGTAGGCTAAAAACCTTGCTTATCTAACCCAGACGACATAAAATATATTGGTTTCAATTCCTCGTAGGTAGGCTAAAAACTTTAAAAGTAGCCTCACAAAAAGACGTAGATTGCTGTTTCAATTCCTCGTAGGTAGGCTAAAAACCTGCGACGACTGCTATCGTCGTTATAGTACAATACAGTTTCAATTCCTCGTAGGTAGGCTAAAAACAAATCATGAAACAAGATTTTTAGAAATTGAAGAAAATAGTTTCAATTCCTCGTAGGTAGGCTAAAAACACGTTCACTTCCTCTTATAAAGCCATTCTCTTTTTGCAAGAAAACATATCAATGTCAATCTCTCTTGCTTAATAATTTAATAATCTCTCATTCTTCCTGATAAAAGCTAAAACGTAAATTCCTATATTGCCGTCGATGTCCTGCACTTTTTGCATTATCTAAGGTAGACGACAATTTACTACACAATCTAACAACTTTATATAATATAATTCTACATAATTCTTCAAATTCCTCCTTGCATTTTAACTTTTTATACCTATATTGTATATTTTTATTTTGTTCACAATTTGTTTACAATTTTGTAGTACAATTTAAAAAATATGTATAGATGAGAAAATTCGCATCAGAATTCAGATAAAAGACTTTGCCCAATATATTGAAAAGGACGAAGTTTGCCTCGTTACAGTAAACGGTTTTAATTACTGGGCATATCGTTACGGAGTAGCCTTAAATGGCATAGATAATGCTGTAGTAATATTGTGATGGGCTAAGAAAGCTTTTAAAAATGGAAATGCTCTATATGCATTTATAGTACTGATATATATTTTTCTACTAAAGCACCTTCCAGATTGTCCCATTCGCTTACGGTAATTGAAGTACAGTTCAAAAGTTTTAAAATTGTATAGACTATTATTGTGCCAGCAATGATAATATCAGCTCTTTCAGGCTGCAAGCCATTTAAAAGTTTTCTCTCATCCAAGCTCAACGACATCATTAAATCCAGCAATCTTTTTATTTCGCTTTTACTAAGTACATATCCATGAACTAATTCTCTCGAGTAGATTTCTAAACCCTGTGACATGGCAGCAAGTGTTGTTATTGTACCACCTATGCCAACTATATCTGTAGGTATTTCTTGATTTTCGCTTATAAATGGCGTAAGCATATCTGTTATATAAAGACTTATATTGTTGTACTCATCGATCGTAATAGGATCATTCTTTATAAATTTCTCAGTAAGCCTTAAAGCACCTATATCAAAGCTTTTTTTCACAAGGTTTCCGTTAAGATAAGAAAATTCTGTACTCCCTCCACCAACATCCAAAACCAATACATTTTCTCTTTTTATTCCGTATGAGACACCAATATATCCATAAAGACTTTCAGTTTCACCATCTATTATATCAACGTTTATGCCAAGTTTTGAAAGTTCATTTATAAAGCTGTCAGCATTTTTAGCATCTCTCACTGCAGATGTAGCAAAAGCATATATCTCTTGTACCTTGAGATTTTCAGCATCGTCTAAAAAAGCTTTTATTGCACTTGCTGTTCGTTCAATAGCATCGCTGGCCAATCTCCCATTTTTTGATACAGAATCACCAAGCCTCGTTACTTTAACATCCTTCTTTATGTGTTTAATTTCTTTCCCATCTACATCACACATAAGATAGCGGACAGAATTTGTTCCTATATCGATAACAGAACACCTCATAATAGTCCTCCCATAAAAAATCTTCGGGCTTGCCCGAAGTTTTAATAACTAGCGTTTCTTTTGTAGCCGCCGCCTCTTCTTTTTGAATCAAAATTCTTTTTAAGCTGCTGCTGCCTTTCATCAGAATCCTTTAAAAATTTTGATATCCTTTCTTCAAAAGATATATTATTATTCCGATTGCTATAATTGTCACTGTCATAGCCTTTGTTGCTTTTTGCTTGTTTTGGCTTTGGCAAAGCCTTTTTTATTGATAGGCTTATCCTTCCGCCCTTATCCATAGAAAGAATCTTTACCTTCACCTTGTCGTTTTCTTTCAAAAACTCGTTTATGTCTTTTACATACGTATTAGCAACTTCTGATATATGGACTAGCCCTGTTTTGCCTTCTGGTAATTGAACAAACGCTCCAAAATCTGTGATATTTAGAACAGTTCCTTCAACTACCTCTCCTACCTGAAATGGCATATAAATGTTTATCCTCCCTCTTCTTATTTGATTACTAATATGTTTAATTATATATTAAAAAGTCATTTCTATCAAGCATATTAAAAAAATTCGCCTTAATTCGAGGAATTTTGTGCATCCTTAGCAGTATCTATAAACATTATCTCTCCTTTTTTGATAAGCCCTAATTTTTGCCTGGCTTCATTTTCGATAAATTCATCTGTCTTTATATATTTTATCTGATTGTTTAATTTTTTATTCTCCTCTTCAGCAGCATTTACCTGTGTAATAGCTGCATTCAATTTTTTATCCAACACATTTAATGTTATTTGTTGCTTTACAAGAGTAAATAATATGTACACAACAAAAAGAATCAAAAGAGCAGGTTTTAACTTCATTTTTCTCCTTTGTTTCATGGTTAACATACCTCTCACACATTTTTAGTCTTTTAAATATATTCGACATTTATTAGAAAAATCCTTTATTTTTTTCTCTTAAAAATATTAAAATGTGATATTGTATTATTGATTAACTTACCAGGAATACCCAGTATCCTTGAAATATATCTTACCGGTACCGATAAAATTTTATAAATAGCAACAAATGGATATGACCCAATTTTATATACCCATATCACAGTATTTCTCATGACCTTATAAAAAAATAGCAACAATTTCATCACAATAGGACTTAGAAATATGTTGTACAAAAGTATTCCAATTAAAAGTCCAAGAAATGAGTAAAACCTTATTTCAGCATAATTGCTTACATACAAAAAAAATATAAATACGATTGTAGCCAATATCCAATATATTATATCCCCTATGTCAGTTCCAATCCTCTTTGGTCTTAGTATAAATCTAAACAATTTATATACATCGTATAAAATAGCGATTATTATGCCACCATATAACATGACAAGAAAAGAATAAAGTTGACTCTCAACATTCATTACCATTTACATTATACCTCCTCATATTATATTATATTTATGTAGGAAATTGATATGATTCATTTAATGCGCCAACCGATATTCATTGATAATCTTACACAATCTTCCGTATTAAACTATTTACGAAGTTTAAAAATCTAAACAAAGGAGAAATTGAATATGAGTATTGTATTTGTTTCAGGCCATAAAAATCCAGATACTGATTCCATTTGTTCAGCAATTGCATACGCTAATTTAAAGAGAATAGCCGACAAAATAAATGCGGTACCAGTAAGGCTTGGTCCTATTAACAGAGAAACGCAATTTGTTTTAGACTATTTTAATGTAAATGAACCACTATTGATAGACAATGTATATACTCAGGTTGGCGATATCGCTTATGACAAGCCACTTACTATAAGTGAAAAAGCACCAATGTATGAAGCTTGGAATATTTTATTAAACAACAATTCCAAGACGATTGTGGTAGTAGACGATGAAAATAAATTAAAAGGCATCGCTACTATGGGAGACCTTGCAAAAGCATACCTGACATCATCACACGAGCTGTCAAATTACACTATTCCCGTTGAAAACATCATAAAGACATTAAACGGAAAGCTAATATTAAAAAATGAAGAATTTGTAAGAGGCGACATAATTGTTGCCGCCATGCAAACACAAAGCGTAGTAAGCAGAATAGAACCCGGTATGACGTTAATCGTAGGCAACAGAGAAAACATACAATTAGAATCGATAAAAAAAGGCGCAAAGACTATAATAATCACCGGCGGCGAAGACCCATCTTCCGCAGTCATAGAAGAAGCGAAAAAGTTTGGCTCGACTTTGATAGTAGTACCTTGCGACACTTTTGATACCATAAAGCTTATAAATCAGTGCTTACCTGTGTCATTGATAATGATCAAGGATGACATTGTCACATTTAAAGACAGTGATTACATAGATGATGTAAGACAGACGATGTTAAAATACAGATATAGAAATTTCCCTGTAGTTGATGATGAAGGAAAAATATTGGGTCTATTGGCAAGACGCCACATATTGGACTATGAAAGAAAGAAAATAATACTTGTTGATCACAACGAATTGTCTCAAGCTGTTGACGGGATAGAAGATGCTACTATCCTTGAAATCATTGACCACCACCGAGTTGGCGGCATTGAAACAAATCAACCTATACTGTTTAGAAATCAGCCTGTAGGATGTTCTTCTACAATAATCAATAAGATCTATGAAGAGAGAGGTATAACGCCAGACAAGCGTATTGCAGGACTCATGTGTGCAGCCATATTATCAGACACCCTTGTATTCAAATCTCCAACATGCACACCAGAAGATATAAGGGCAGCAAAAAAATTGGCTGAAATAGCTGAGATAGACATAGAGTCTTTTGGCAAAAAGATGTTTGAAGCTGGCACATCTTTAAAAGGCAAGACAGTTGAAGAGATATTTTACACCGACTTTAAAGAATTTTTAATCGGCAACTTAAGAGTTGGTATAGGACAAGTCAATACACTGTCAAGCATTGGAAATCTTAAAGATGATCTTCTCAAATTTATGGAGGAGGAAAGAAAAAACAAAAGCTTTGATATGCTTTTGCTGATGCTGACAGATATAATCAACGAAGGTTCTTTGTTTTTGTTCGCAGGCAATCACAAGGAGTTATTAGAAAGGGCATTTAACATAAATATCGATGACAATCATTTTTACCTGCCATACGTCATATCGAGGAAAAAGCAAGTTGTGCCTCCAATAGCAAAAGCGATAAACTTAAAATAGTTTATCGCTTTTTTCTAAATATTCTATGATATCTTTAAAATCTTCAAATGGAACGAATGGAATGCCATTGTCTTCACAGTATTTTAATAGCACACCTTTCGCAAACAGCAAATCGGCATATTTTGAAATGCAAATATCGGAGTAACCATCACCAATATAGATAATACGCGTGTTTTTATTCTTATATTTTTTTAAGATGTCCAGCTTGCAAGAACCACATTTATCGCAATCATCAGATGTATTAAATGATGCCACAATTTTGCCGTCGCGAAAATCAAGCTTATTGCTAAAATACTCTATGTCAATATTGTATTTATCTAGGACAGTCCTTATGTTGAAGTCATAACCATCGCTGGCTATTATAACTTTATAGCCTCTATCTTTGCAAAACTCCATGAAATCTTTAAAATATAAATCTATTTCCATCGTCAAAAGCAATGATTTCAATTTTTCTTCATCCATGTCCATAAGCTTAAATGTCTCTAATGCACATTCTTCTGTAGTTATCTTCCCTTCTTCCCAATCTTTCTCTATCTCTTGCCAGCCATCTTTAGCAAAAGCCTTTACCATCGCATAGCACGTATCTTCTTTTGTTATTGTTCCATCAAAGTCTACAAGTACATAAGTATCCATAAAGCATATCCCCTTTAAATCATCTACTATTATAATACACGATTTAAAGGGACACATCAATTCTCAAATTCACCTAAACATCCTGCTTAAAAAACCGCCAGATTTACCCATTAATCCACCTTTATCGCTGTAAACAATACTTATAAGTTCTCCATCTATTGATACATTTCCATCGTCCAAATTCAGCTTATTTATGTGAAGTTCTTGACCTTTAATCGTGAGAATCCCCATTGATGTTTCCAGCACAACAGTTTCATCATCAAAACTTACAACGTTGTCTACGCCTGTTATTTGCATCTTTTCCCTATTTTGAACAGAGATATTTTGCGGTTTATTGATGTTTGTCCCTTTTCTATCATCCATCATAACACCTCCTTTTTTAGAATAATTTTATGTCCACATCAATTTTTTAGAACAAAAAAAGAGAGCTTTTGGCTCTCTTTAATCCCAGAGTTTCACAATATTTATATTTTTGAAATAATGCATTATTATGTCACTGGCTTTAGCTCCATTTTTAGCCATCTGATATGCACCCCATTGAGACATGCCGACACCGTGCCCAAATCCCCTGCCCTTTATTGTAAGATTATTTCCATCGTATTTGACGCTGTCTAACATTGTAGACTTCATCTTTTCACTTCCAATGGCAATCCTGAAATCTGGCGCATTTACAGGTATTTTATCAAAGTTCAGAAGTACCGTCCTGCCAGATATTCCTTTTGCTCCTATCTTCACTGTTTTAAAATCGCTTATTTCTATGCCCATCTTGTTTAAAGCACTTAAAACTTCCTGTTTTGTAAAAGTATATGACCAATTTCTTATATTAGGAGGAGCTACTTTAATATCATCTGATTTTACACTTTCTGTATACGGCGGTTCACTTTTTTTATAATTAAGCCCTTCTTTAGCCAATGCCGTTCTACCTGCGGCATCTGAATGAAACCATGCTTCGATGTATTTTCCATCGTATACGGCTACTAATCCTCTCGTATCATTTACTGCTTTCTTTATATTAGAATTGATATTTGATGGATTCCACGCTTGTGCTTCTTCGAAATCGGTTGATATATCAGCGTTTGTGTATTTTGATTTTTCATTATCGACAAAATTTAAAACATAGCTTCTCGCCAATATTGCTTGTGCCTTTAAAGCCTCCATAGGCCAATTGTTTTTTATCTCACCTGCGACTGTCCCCATGACATATTGTTCCAAAGGCATTGTCTCTATTTTCCCCGTCTGTGTAATGTAGACTTTCAAGACAGGCTCTTTATTATATCCACGGCTTATTTTATCAGGTATCTTTGGAATCATTGTTTTCTCCTTTGTTGACTGCATAGGCTTTTTGGCTGGAGTGCCACATGACGTAGAAACCAACATAAAGATAAGAAAAATTAAGATCCACTTTGTCTTATTCATAAAAAAATCCCTCCCATTCAAAATTCATTCCTTATCTTAGTATGGGAAGGATTGTCGTATTTAATTCTTTTTATAGTAGCCTGTACATTTTATTAGCGTCATCTTTAAGGGCATGATCTTTTATATCTAAAACTTCTGCTTTTATTACTCTATTTCCAAAATTAATCTCTACGATATCTCCTACTTTTAAAATATCGCCTGCTTTTGCCACTTTTCCATTTACAAATACCATTCCCTTGTCACAAGCTTCTTTTGCCACTGTCCTTCTTTTTATAAGCCTGGACACTTTCAAAAACTTATCAAGCCGCATGTCCATCGTCCTCCAAAAAAACAATCAGGTCATACGACCTGATCTTATGCATTTACTAAATCTTTTAATGCCTTTCCTGCTTTAAATACTGGTGCTTTTGAAGCAGGAATCGTAATTTCCTCTTTTGTCTGTGGATTTCTGCCCTTTCTTTCTGCTCTTTCCCTTACTTCGAATGTTCCAAAACCTACTAATTGAACTTTGTCTCCTTGTTTTAAAGCTTCTTGAACTGCATCAACAAATGCATTTAATGCCTTTTCTGCATCCTTTTTTGTTAACTCACTTTTTTCTGCAATCTTAGTAACAAGATCTGCCTTATTCACCATAATACCTCCTTAGTAATTTATACTACACTTATTTATTCTTCACAAATCTTAAAAATCCTGCTAGTTTAAGCTTATTTTTGTGCTTTTTTATTAAATTTATTCATTTTTGCCTCATTCCAGAGGCTATCCATCTCAGATAATGTCATGTCTTCCAATTTATGTCCAGATTTCTCTGCTGCATTTTCTATGTAATTGAACCTCTGGATGAATTTTTCAATGGTCTTATGAACAGCAATTTCGGGGTCTATTTTCAAAAATCTAGCAACATTTACGACAGCAAAAATCAAATCACCTAATTCTTCTACTTTATCATTTTCGTCTTCCCCTTTATACACCTCCTTAAATTCATTTAATTCTTCATAGACTTTTGCCATTGCGTCGTCTACATTGTCCCAGTCAAAGCCTACTTTTGCCGCTTTTTCTTGCACTTTATAACCCCTAATCAATGCTGGCATAGACCTTGGAACACTTTTTAACTCATTTGTGTGGGATTTATAGCCTTTTTCATCTTTCTTTATCTCATCCCACCTTTTTAGAACATCTGCTGAAGTAGCTATTTCCTCCACTCCAAACACATGAGGGTGCCTGTAAATCATCTTTTTACACTCGGCATCACATACATCATGAAAGTTGAATGCCTTTCTCTCATCAGCTATTTGAGAGTGAAAAACCACCTGCAGCAAAACGTCTCCAAGCTCTTCCAATAAACTTTCGTCTGAATTGTTCTCTATTGCATCGATTACTTCATAGCATTCTTCAATCAAATATCTTTTTAATGTGCTGTGATCCTGCTCTTTATCCCAAGGACATCCACTCTCACCTCTGAGCTTTGCCATTATGTCCAGCAAGTCATCTACATCGTACCTTGCTTTAAAAGTGCCTTCGACAGGCGGTATAAATATAGATGTAAGGTAATCGATCCAATCTATCATGTCAATTTCATACAAAGGCATGGTTTCGATTCGCTGTTCACCTTTTACACCAGCACTTTTTACAACCGTCACCAGAAATTCGTCGCCGTAAATGTCCATAAGCTTAAGCTTTACTTCTGAAGCCACCCTTTTATTGTAAACCTGTGTTACTAAATTATTGCACCTTTTGTCAGGTTTTATACTATCAAGAGACAGTCCATCGATGATTTTCAATCCATAAATAGGATCTATTTTTAATTCATTCACGACAACATCGACAAAGCTCATAGCAGGAACAACTTCTACTTTTATATCGTCACTGTCATTTAAAAACTTTAACAGATACTCAACAGTTTTTTCCGCAACTAAAGGATTGCCTGGAACAGCATAGACTACATTATCGTATTTTTCGGCAATTTCTACTATTTCCCGAGTAATATTATCATAAACTTCCTCAAATGTCGAGCCCGTTTCATAAATTTTATCGAAAGTTTCAAAAGACAATCCCATATCCATTAAATATTTTACAACAGGGTGCTTTTCCGTCCTTAAATACAACTTGTCTGCATTCTTCATCTTTTCAATAGTTTCAATTGTCATGTGTTCAAACCCGCCAGGTCCAAGCCCTACTATGGTTAATTTGCCCATTTTTACACCTCCGACTATTTAATTAATATTATACCATTGAATTCACACAAAAAAACAAATTTCTACAATATTAAACCAGCAAAAATTTCACTTTGCTTAAAATATATTAATAGCACAAATAAAAGCGATTGAAAATTTCAACTAGTTAAATTATAATATATTTTATAATAAAAAGGGGGAGGGAGGCCAATTTCTGATGGATGTAGTTAAATTAGGGAAGAAAATCAGAGATGAAAGAAAAAAACTCCTTTTAAAACAGGGTGATATTTCGGGTGATGAATTTTCAAAAGGCTATATAAGTTTGATAGAAAAGGGGAAGATAAATCCTTCGCTAAAGGCTTTAGATTTTATTGCAAAGAAATTGAACAAACCGCTGGTGTACTTTCTTGATGACGATTACAAAGACAAAGCAGAACTTATAGATGAGATAAATACTTACAAAAAAGTATTGAAATTAGTGATAGAAGGAAGAAAGTCGCTTGACAGTGGAAATTTAGCCGATGCCATATCTTATTATCAAAAAGCTTTAGAGCTTAATGTAGATGAATACACTTTAAATATAATAAGCTTTTATTTAGGCAGGACGTACACAAAAATTGAAGATTACAAGTCTGCTTTAGATTCATTCAATAGGTGTTTGACTTACTTTTCTCAAAATTCTTTACACGAAATTCTCGTTGAAATATACTACAACATAGGTTTGTGTCATGAAAAATTGCAAAATCCTGATGCTGCGCTGACTTTTTATTTGAAAGCTATCGACGAATTCGAAAAAAGCAGTATAATTAATTATGAACTTAAATGTAAGATGCTTTATAGCATCGGCGATCTTTACAATAAGCTAGGAGAACTCATAAAATCGAGGGATTACTATTTAAATTGTTTAAACTATGCCACGATGACAAACACTGTTAACTACATTGCAAAGTGCAACAATGGTCTTGGACTTATAAATTACAAATTAAAAGAATACAACGATGCACTAAATTACATAAGAAAGTCTTTAGTAATAAGTAAGGCATTAAACATAAAAGGCGACATTGCCAGCGAATACAACTTATTGGGATTTGTCTATACAGATCTTAGGAAATACAATATAGCAAAAAGATATTTCCTCAAAAGCTACTCTATGTACAAAGATTTAGGCAACAAAACAGGCATGGCATGTAATCTGACTGAATTAGGCAGAATAGAATTTTACTTAGAAAATTATGATAAAGCTCTTGAACACATAAATTCATCTATGAATATATTGAAAGAGTTAAATGCGGAAGAAGAGATTGGCAGGTTGTACACTTTGCTGGGCACTATACATTTAAAACTTAAGGATTTTAAACAATCTGCATCAGAACTGAATAAATCATTGGAAATATTAAAAAAGCTGGGGCTTAAAAGGGAACTTTCAGATGCTTACAAAGCTTTAGGCAACCTGTATATATCGATTGGCAAGCCTGATTTAGCCAGTGAAAATTTCAATAAATCCATTGAACTTTTATGTGACTATTACAAATAGGAGGCATTTTAATTGAACTCATTCTATATTTTTCTTGATAAACTGACTGACAGTGTTTTTCCTGCATTAAGGCATAGAAATTTCAGATTGTTTTGGTTTGGACAAATGATATCCCTCATAGGCACATGGATGCAAAATATTGGTCAAGATTGGCTAGTCCTTAAACTGACCAATTCTGCATTCTTGTTGGGTGTTGTAAGCGCCCTTCAATTTCTGCCTATGCTTTTTTTATCTCTGTTTGCTGGTGTCGTAATAGATAGGTTTCCAAAGAGAAAGATCCTTATATTTACTCAGACAAGCCTGCTGGTGACAGCTTTGGCTCTTGCAACGCTAACTGCATTAAACATAATAAACTACTGGGAAATACTCGTTTTAGCAACCATCGTCGGTTTCATAAACACCATCGACAATCCTGCAAGGCAATCATTTATAATCGATTTAGTTGGCAAAGAAGACTTGATGAATGCAATATCACTTAATTCTTCCATATTCAATGCAGCCAGAATCATAGGACCTGGCATAGCAGGCGTACTTATAGGCCTTTTAGGTTATGCACTGTGCTTTTACCTCAACGCATTAAGCTTTATTGCAGTAATCACTGGTTTAATCCTTATTGATGTGAAAGTAAGCAAATCAAGAGCAATGTTAAAAAAGGAAGATGTGATATCAGATATAAAAGAAGGGCTTCTCTACATCAAAAATACTCCGATAATATTCGCTACTATACTTATGATGGCGGTTTTAAGCACGTTCGCCATAAATTTCAATGTTTTAGTGCCTGTGTTTGCAAAAAACATCTTAAATCAAAATTCCACGGGATACGGCTTTCTCATGTCATCTATGGGCGTTGGCGCATTAATAGGTGCTCTAATACTGGCATCATTAAGCAAGAAAGGTGCGAAACCTTTCTATCTCATATTAGGTGGAGTGGGATTGTGTGTCTTCCAAATCTTAATCGGTTTTCAAAGCTACTATTGGCTTACAACGATTCTCCTCGCTTTATCTGGATTTTCTATGATTACTTTCTCTGCATCGGCAAACACCACCGTACAGCTTAACTCCAGCAACAGATTTAGAGGGAGAGTCATGAGCGTATACTCTTTAGTGTTTGGAGGCGTCACGCCTATAGGTGCCCTTTACGCAGGAAGTCTTGCCGAAAAAGTTGGCGCACACATGACATTTATAATAAGTGGTATTATAGGCATCGCATATATACTGTATGTAGTATTATTCAAGTACAAAAAGAGCTTTTCTTTAGACATTGTAGAAGACGAGTAAAAAAGGACCAGCTTCAATATTGCTGGTCCTCGTCATATATAAGCTTCGCAGACGGAAACATCTCAATTGCCCGCGGCAAAATCCCTTGCACGTATGCAATTAAAAGCCCATAATTTACAATCGGAATTTCTTTGCCTTTTGCATAGGATATTCTGTACATCATTTCTCTCTTGTTAAGCATACACCCACCGCAATGAACAATAAGCTTGTACTGGTCAAGATTGTCTGGAAACGTCATTCCACTGGAAAAATCAAATTGAATATCACCGCCTACAATTTGGCGTATCCACCTGGGTATTTTTACTTTCCCTATATCATCAGATTGCCTGTGGTGTGTACATCCTTCGGCTATAAGAACCTTGTCACCGGGTTTAAGTCTTTCTAATACTTTAAGCCCTTTTGTCAATTCGTCAAGGTCGCCTTTGTACCTTGCAAAAAGAATCGAAAAAGATGTTAAAGGTATGTCCCGAGGTGTATCTGCACTTACTTTTGAGAAAACCTGCGAATCAGTGATAACTAATGCCGGTTTCTTCCCTAAATTCTCCAACGTCTCTTTCAGCTCGTATTCCTTTGTGACAATAGCGATAGCATCACTTTCAATCACATCTCTTATCACCTGTTGCTGCGGCAGTATAAGCCTTCCCTTAGGTGCAGCCTTATCTATCGGCACTACCAGCACCACGAAATCACCAGGATTTATCAGATCAGACACCAAAGAAAGCTCTTTATCATCGTATGGAGCCTTTTTTATTATTTGCCTTTTAAGCTCTTCTATGCCATAACCATTATTGGCAGACGTCTCAACAAGCTCTAATTTCAACTTCTTTTCCCAATCAGCTTTTTGATTGAAATGAAATTGAGCTAAATCCGCCTTGTTTAAAACACCTACAACCGGAATATTTTTCTCTCTGATCTTATCTAAAATTTCCTCCTCAAACTCTGACGGCCCCACCATGCCATCTATCACAAGCAAAGCAAGATCCGTCCTGTTTAGCACTTCATACGTTTTTTTGACCCTTAGTTCTCCCAGCTCCCCTGTATCGTCAAGTCCTGCAGTATCTGTTATCACTACAGGGCCTATCGGCAGTATCTCCATCGCTTTCTGCACAGGGTCTGTTGTAGTACCTGCTACATCGGAGACAATAGCGATGTTTTGATTAGTAAGTGCATTTATTATGCTTGATTTTCCTGCGTTTCTTCTGCCAAATATTGATATATGCAATCTCGATGCATTTGGCGTCGTATTCATCTATTTTCCCCTCTCAATCTTTTTAAACCAGGTATGCCTGGTTTTGTCATTTCGTATTCATTAAGTATGGCATCAAGCTGTTCTTCTTTAAAATATTTTTTAGCAACTTCTCTTATCGTCTTTCCTTTCTCTTTAGCTTCTTTTGCTATCATAGATGCTTTTTCGTATCCCAAATGAGGGCTTAAAACAATCGCATAAGATAGGCTGTTTTCCACCATTTCTTCAAGGTGATGCCGATTAGCCTCTATGCCTTTTATACATTTATATATAAACATGTCTACTGCATTTTTAAGAAGATCAATCTCATTGAAAAGATTATAGGCAATAAGCGGCAATGTGAAATTAAGCTCAAATTCCCCAGATTGCGCTCCTAATGTTATAGCATAATCGCAGGACAATACTTGATATGCTGCCTGTTTTACTGCCTCAGGTATTACTGGATTTATCTTGCCCGGCATTATAGACGAACCAGCTTGTACTTCCGGTATGGTTATCTCCATAAGTCCACATCTTGGACCTGATGACATAAGCCTAATATCATTAGATATCTTGATAAGATTTGTAGCTGCAGCTTTCAACATACCTGATACTTCCACAAAAACATCGTTATTTTGAGTAGGATCCATCATGTACTCAGCTCTGGCAAGTCCAATTCCTGTTATGTCTCTTAAAATCTCAATGACGCTGTAGATATACCTTATGTCAGCATTTAACCCTGTGCCGACAGCAGTCCCACCTATATTCACCTGCCTTAGCCTTTCCTCCACCTTGTATATCCTCCACCTATCCCTTGCGATTGCCTGTGCATATGCTCCAAACTCCTGACCCAGCATCACAGGCACAGCATCCTGCAGTTCCGTCCTACCCATCTTAATTACGTCTTTAAACTCGTCTTCCTTTTCTTGAAGTGCTACTTGTAGATTAGCAAAACTCTCACTTAAAGGCTTTAAAAGTTTAATAGCTGCTATTCTTACAGCAGTAGGAAAAACATCGTTTGTGGATTGGCTTAAGTTTACATGATCAACAGGACTTACTAAATCATAATTTCCTTTTTCGCCGCCAAGCAGCTCTATCGCCCTATTTGCTATGACTTCATTCATATTCATATTTGCAGATGTACCTGCTCCACCCTGAAGTGCATCAACAATGAATTGGTCGTGAAATTTACCTTCGATTATTTCATCACATGCAATAATTATAGCATCTGCAATTTTTTTATCAAGCAATTTTATGTTTCTATTGGCTATAGCAGCCGCCTTTTTTACTTGTGCCAGTGCTATTATAAGCTCTCTATGAATTGGTTGACCTGACAAATTGAAATTTTCATGAGCTCTTAAACTGTGAATGCCATAATAAGCATCATTAGGCACTTCCATATATCCTAAAATATCGTGTTCTATCCTGTAGCTCATCTTTTTCACCTTCTTAACATGTATTCCAAAAACATCAAAGCTTTCATACAATATATTAGCATATTTTTATCAAAAATATATTATCATAATACTACTTGATTTTAATTTATATGAGGTGTATAATATTTACAAAAGATAATTTTTATCAAAAGAAATAAATTATCTTTAAATTAAAAGGAGGTTTTCTTATGGCAAATTTATTTGGAGTTTACAAATGCAAGGAGTGCGGAAATGTTGTAGAAGTTTTAAACGCTGGTGATGGAACATTGACATGCTGTGAAAAACCAATGGAAGAGCAAATAGTAAATACAGTTGATGCCAGCAAAGAAAAACACGTTCCTGTGATATTAAAAGACGGTGACACAGTAACAGTAAAAGTTGGCAGCGTAGAACATCCTATGGAGGAAAAACACTACATAGAGTGGATTTCAATTTTAGCCGACGGAATTTACATGAGGAAGATGTTAAAACCAGGAGATAAACCTGAAGCAACATTCAAGACAGATGCAGCAAAGATTCAAGCTTGGGCATATTGCAATTTGCACGGCTTGTGGACTGCAGAGATTTAAACTTTACTCCTCCTATTTTTGCATTTGTTTATGCATAAAAGATGTCCTAATGAGGACATCTTTTTGTTTTGTTCACAACATTCCTTGAAAGGTTGTATACAAAAGTATTCCGTTTAAAAGTATTATAAAAATCGAAATTCCCCATCCTACAATTGTAACAGCCAAATTGTTTACAAATTCACCCATGTATTCTCTTTTAGAAGTTATTAAAAGCAGTGGTATTATAGCAAATGGAAGAGCAAAGCTTAAAACGACTTGGCTTAAAATAAGAGCATTCATTGGATTTACACCCAAGAAAAGGACTGCCATTGACGGTATTATCGTAATAAGCCTTTTTAAAAGCGGTGGAAAAGTTTTATTTAAAAATCCATCCATAACCGTCTCACCTGCCATAGTCCCAACTGCAGACGACGAAAATCCCGATGATAAAAGGGCCAATGCAAAAGCTATACCTGAAAAAGAACCCAAAAGAGGTTCTAATGATTTATGAGCATCTTCTATAGAATCAACATAAATACCATTTTTAAAGAAAACTGCCGCTGACACAATTACCATAGCTGCATTGACAATAAAAGCGATATTCATGGCTATCACAATGTCCAGCCTTTCCATCCATAAATGGTGCCTTTTCTCTTTTAAGCTTAAACCCTTGTTTCTACTTTGAACTAATTGAGAATGCAAAAATATGACATGCGGCATTACTGTAGCGCCCAGCATACCAACTGCTATATACAAAGCATCTCTATTTGCAATCGTTGGAGTCAAAGTGCTGAGTCCAACCTTCAGCCATTCTGGCTTTGCTAAAAACATTTCGAATCCGTATGCTAAGCATATTACACCTATTAATATTTCAATGACTGACTCCACCGCTTTCTGCCCAAATCTCTGTAGATGCGTTATGAAAAGTGTCACAATTCCAGTTATGACACCTGCATAGGCCAATGGAATCTTAAAAAGAAGGTATATTCCTACAGCACCACCTAAAAATTCTGCCATCGTGGTTGCAATAGCTGCAATCTCAGATACGACAAAAAGCAATACATTAATCTTTTTTGAAAATACAGCTCCACACATTTGGGACAAATTTTTTTCAGTAGCTATACCCAATTTAGCCGATAAATACTGGAGAAAGATTGCAATCATATTGCTCCACAAGATGACCCACAAAAGGCTGTAATTGTACTTAGCACCTCCAGTTATATTTGTGGCAAAATTGCCAGGATCTATATAAGCAACGCTTACTACAAATGCTGGACCTAAGTACTTTAAAAAATCAGCAATCTTCTTTACAATCAGGTTTCCTGAGGCTTTTTTGTTTGTTTCAGCGAAATCTGCCACAGCCACACTATTTAAATCTTTCATATTATGTCACACCCTTTTTCACATTGGCAACATTATTAGCCAATCCTAAAATTTAAAATTCTAACATAGAATATGTTAAACGGATGTATTTCGTTACATTTAAAAAGAAGGTGAATAAATTGCAGGATAAATTTCGCACTTTTAGCGAATACATGAAAAAAGAGAATAACTCATTGACAGCGTCTATGGAAGACTATCTTGAAATGATATGTAGATTATCAGCCAAATCAGGCTATGTAAGGCTGCATGAATTGGCAGATGCATTGAATGTCCAGCCACCATCCGCCACAAAGATGGTTCAAAAGCTTTCTGAGCTTAATCTCATAGACTATGAAAAGTACGGCATCATAACTTTAAGCAATGAAGGCAAATCAATCGGAGAAGCTCTTATAAAAAGGCATAATACAATCTTAGAACTTCTAAAAACACTTGGAATAGCAGAAAATAATCTTCTTGAAGAAACAGAAAAAATAGAACACACTGTAAGTACAGAAACACTCCATTGTTTCTTACGTTTTATGGACTTTTTAGAACAAAATAATGACATTAAAGAAAAATTAACTCAGTACATGAAATCAAAAAGAGATTAAAAGTGGATTAAAATTTACAATTCTGTAATAATTGCAATTTTTAATATGCTATAATTATAAATGTACACTATTTTGCAAAAAGGAATGGGGATTTTAATGTCATTATTGAAATTGGGAATTGATGTAGTTCTTCATCTCGACAAGTATTTAGGCACCATAATACAAACGTATGGTACCGCCACATATTTACTTATATTTCTCATATTGTTTTTTGAGACAGGCATCGTCATAACGCCATTTTTGCCTGGTGACTCGCTAATATTTGCTGCAGGTGCGTTTGCTGCCATAGGTTCGCTAAATGTATTCACCTTATTTATAGTAGTCGCGTCGGCTGCAATATTAGGTGACACTGTAAACTACCACATAGGAAAATTTATAGGCGAAAAAATATACGAAGCTGAAAACCTAAAATTGATAAAGAAAGAACACCTTTTAGAAGCCAGAAACTTCTATGATAAATACGGCAATATGACAATAGTATTAGGAAGATTTATACCTATCATAAGGACGTTTGTGCCGTTTGTGGCAGGCATAGGTGAGATGAATTATATCCACTTCCTCACCTACAACGCATTAGGCGGTATAATCTGGGCAGCATTGTTCTCGTTTGGCGGCTACTACTTTGGAAACCTCGAGATTGTCAAAACACATTTTGGATTCGTCACAATAGCCATAATCGTGATTTCTTTGATACCTGCTTTAGTGACTTTCTTGAAAAAGAAGTAAGCGAGATATAATCTCGCTTTTTTTATGACTTTATTTGATAAGGCTTTATCATAATTCTTTAATTGAAAAATATTTTTAGTTAAATTATTGACAATAAAATTAATATATTGTAATATTAAGATATAATAATAATTTTAATAGGAGGAAGAATCATGAAAGTTGTAATTGTCGGGGGCGTTGCTGGCGGCGCATCTGCTGCGGCAAGATTGAGAAGACTTGATGAAGACGCTGAAATAATACTCTTTGAAAAGGGAGAATATATATCTTATGCCAACTGTGGTCTGCCGTATTATATAGGTGAAGTCATAAAAGAACGTGAAAAATTAGTCGTTCAAACACCAGAAGCTATGTCAAAGCGCTTCAACATCGACATAAGGACTCTATCAGAAGTCACAAAGATAAATCCTGATGAAAAAACCGTAGTCGTTCATGATATAAAAAATGACAGAACCTATACAGAAAGCTACGATAAATTGATACTATCACCTGGCGCAGAACCTATAAAACCACCAATGCCAGGCATAGATGGCAAAAATATTTTTACGCTTAGAACTATTCCAGATACTTATAGGATAAAAGACTTTATCGACAACAACAAACCTAAAAAGGCTGTTGTAGTAGGAGGAGGCTTTATTGGTCTTGAAGTAGCAGAAAATTTAAAAGAAGCAGGACTTGATGTGACAATCGTAGAATTAGCTGACCATGTAATGGCACCTCTTGATTACGAAATGGCTGCAATTGTACATCAACGCCTTAAAGATAAAGGTGTAAATCTCATATTAAAAGATGGTGTAAAAGAGTTTCATCACAAAGAAGGCATAACGACTGTCGTATTGAATAGCGGCAATACGTTAATCACTGACATGGTCGTATTAGGCATAGGCGTAAGGCCAGACACAAAATTAGCAAAAGACGCAGGCCTCGCAATCGGCGAAAGAGGCGGCATAAAGGTCAATGAATACATGCAGACATCAAATCCTGATATATACGCTGTAGGCGATGCTATAGAAGTAAAAGACTATATAAACGGAAGCAATACTTTGATACCATTAGCCGGACCTGCAAACAAACAAGGCCGTATCGCTGCAGACAATATTTGCGGAAGAAAAAGCAAATACGATGGTACGCAAGGTACTTCTGTTGCAAAAATTTTCGACTTAACTGTGGCAGCAACAGGAAACAATGAAACAATCTTAAAAAGAGCTGGGATAGATTATGAAAAAGTCATAATACATCCAAATTCACATGCCAGCTACTATCCTGATGCACTGCCTATGACCATTAAACTCATATTCAAAAAAGATGATGGAAAAATCTTAGGCGCTCAAATAGTTGGATTTGACGGCGTTGATAAGAGAATAGATGTCATCGCTACTGCAATACGCAGCAATATGACAGTTTACGACTTAGAAGAACTTGAATTGGCATACGCTCCACCATATTCATCAGCAAAAGACCCTGTAAACATGGCTGGTTTTGCAGCTTCTAATATATTAAAAGGTGATATAAGCGTATTCCACTGGGACGAAGTTAAAGATATAGATTTGTCTAAGTCTTTAATACTTGACGTAAGAACGGATCTTGAGTATCAGCTTGGAAACATTAATGGTTCTATAAACATACCTGTAGATGAGCTAAGAGAAAATCTTCACAAGATTCCAAAAGACAAAGATATATACGTATACTGTCAAGTAGGCTTAAGAGGATATATAGCTTGTAGAATATTGATGCAAAATGGCTTTAAATCTGTCAAAAATCTAAGTGGCGGTTATAAAATATACGAAACCGCAACATCGGATTTCACAGATATAACAGTAAGGTACGACGATGAACAGACAGAGTGCGGCATGTGCGTTACAGATAAAAAAAAATCAGATGACACAGTGGCAGCGGCAACATTAGAGATTGATGCGTGTGGACTTCAATGTCCTGGTCCTATAATGCAGACATTCAACGCAATAAAAAATCTAAAAGATGGAGACATACTAAAGATAAAGGCTTCAGATCCTGGATTTGAAAATGACATTAAGACATGGTGCCAAAGAACTGGAAATGCGCTTCTTAACTTATATCACGAAGGAAAAATCATTGTAGCAGAGATAAGGAAAAATGCAGCTACAAAAGCAGTTGAAACAAAAACATCTTCTGATAAAAACGACAAGGCTATCATAGTATTCAGTGGAGACTTAGACAAAGCCATAGCAGCATTCATAATAGCAAATGGCGCTGCTGCAATGGGAAGAAAGGTAACACTCTTCTTCACATTCTGGGGTCTTAATATACTGAGAAAGCCAGAAAAAGTGTCAATCAAGAAAGACTTCTTCAGTAAGATGTTTGGCATGATGATGCCAAGGGGTTCCAAGAAGCTAAAGCTTTCGAAGATGAACATGTTTGGCATAGGACCTAAAATGATAAGGTACATCATGAACAAGAAAAACGTATCTTCGCTGGAAGATTTAATACAGCAAGCGCTTAAAAATGGCGTAAGGATTGTGGCATGTAACATGTCGTCTGATATAATGGGTATAACTAAAGATGAACTTATAGATGGTGTTGAGTTAGGCGGTGTGGCATCATTTATAGGTGCAGCAGAGCAGTCAGACACCACACTCTTTATATAAAATTTGGAGGGATTTCCGCTGAAAAACAGTGCTATAGACATCGAAAAAGATTTTAAAAAGTATGAAGCGATAGCAGAAAAATTAAAAGCCATAGCGCATCCGTACAGGCTTTGCATCGTAAGAGGACTTCTATCAGGAGAGTGCAACGTGACTACAATACAAGAATGCTTAAACTTACCTCAATCAACAGTGTCGCAGCACATATCAAAGCTAAAATCTGCCGGCATAATAGAGGGAAAGCGAAACGGACTTGAAATCTGCTATCGAGTTGTAGACGACGACATAATAAATGTAGTCAAGCTTTTATTTAATGATTAAGAGATAGGAAAAACATCCTATCTCTTTTTTTGCGTCTAACTGTACTATTCTTCATCAAACAGTTTCGGAGATCCTATAGTTTTCTTATTTTTTATGCTGTTCCTCAAATCAATTGCTTTATAAACATCTACATCTATCACATCGCAAAACGATTTTAAATCTTTAATTGATAGCTCTTCTATGGCACAATTTTTATCTATGGCGTACAACACGACTTTTCCGGTTATCTCGTGGGCTTTTCTAAATGGAATTCCCTTAGATACAAGATAATCAGCAAAATCTGTAGCATTCATATAGCCATATTTTGCTGCACTTGCCATGTTATCACTTTTTACCTTCATTGTTTTTACCATGCCATTAAAAACCGCAATTGCCATTTTCAAAGTGTCTATTGCATCAAAAAGCGCTTCTTTGTCCTCCTGCATATCTTTGTTGTATGCCAATGGAAGTCCCTTCATGACTGTAAGCAAAGTCATTAAATTCCCATACACTCGCCCTGTCTTACCCCGTATAAGCTCTGCAGCATCTGGATTTTTCTTCTGAGGCATCATGCTGCTTCCTGTAGAATACCTATCATCTAACTCTATAAAGTCAAATTCTTTGCTGGACCAAAGGACTATTTCCTCGCAAAAGCGGCTTAAGTGCATCATCATAATTGAAGAAAAGCTTAAAAACTCTATCACAAAATCCCTATCGCTAACTGCATCGAGGCTATTTTTAGTTATATCGTCAAACCCAAGAAGCTTTGCCACGTACATTCTATCTATATTGTACGATGTACCTGCTAATGCACCCGATCCTAATGGCATCACATTTACCCTTTTTGCCATATCATTAAGCCTTGATAAATCCCTTTTAAACATCTCCACATACGCCATCATATGGTGCCCAAAAGTGACAGGCTGAGCCCTTTGCAAATGGGTATAACCTGGCATGATCGCATTCTTGTGTTCAAAAGCCTTATTTTTAAGCGTATCAATTAGAGTTTCAATGCTGCTTTCAATTTCATTTATAGCATCTCTTAAATAAAGCCTCACATCTGTCGCTACTTGATCATTGCGGCTTCTTCCAGTATGAAGCTTTTTACCAACATCGCCTATTTTTTCAGTCAAAAGCCTTTCAACGTACGTGTGTACATCTTCATCATTGGGTATAAAACCCGTATCGGTTTCCTTTAAAATCTCATTTAGCCCATCTACAATAAGCTTTGTTTCATCGTCCTTTAATACACCCGCTTTATTTAAACCCTTTGCATGGGCTATGGAACCTTCTACATCGTATTTGAAAAGTCGTATATCGAAAGAAATGGAGGAATTAAAATCCTCCATAAGTTTGTCTGTATCTTCTTTAAACCTACCGCCCCACAGCTTCATTAAAATCTTCCTTTCTGCTTATATCCATAAGCGCTTTTATTTTAAGCGGCAATCCGAATAAGTTTATGAACCCTTCTGCATCCTTTTGATTGTAAACTTCATCTTCGCCAAATGTAGCAAATTCTTCACTGTATAGTGAATATGGGGACTTTGAGCCTGCATTTATCAAGTTTCCTTTGTAAAGTTTAAGCCTTACAGTACCAGTCACATTCTGCTGTGTCACATCAACAAACGCATCTAAAGACTCTCTAAGCGGTGAAAACCACAATCCATTGTAGACAAGATCCGCGTACTTTTGCGCCACTAAATCTTTAAACCTCATGGTTTCTTTGTCCAAAACCAAATACTCCAATTCCTTGTGGGCTGCGTAAAGAACCGTTCCTGCAGGTGTTTCATATACACCGCGAGACTTAATGCCTACAAGCCTATTTTCTACAATATCAGCTATGCCTATACCATTTCTTCCGGCAATCAAATTAAGCTCTTCTATCATCTTCGAAGGACTTGCGTATGACTTTCCATTTACTTTTACAGGTATCCCCTTTTCAAACTCTAAAACGACGTACTCTGGCTCATCTGGCGCATCCTCCGGTGGAACTACCATATCGTACAAGCTGTTTTTAGGCTCATTCCATGGATCTTCCAAATCACCGCCTTCATGGCTTATGTGCCATAAATTGTTGTCAACACTGTATATCTTTTCCTTTGTTACAGGCACAGGAATGCCTTTTTTCTTAGCATAATCTATTTCCTGTTCCCTTGACTTAAAGTCCCATATCCTCCACGGCGCTATTATCTCTATTGATGGATCAAGGGCCTTTATTGACACTTCAAACCTTACTTGGTCATTTCCTTTTCCAGTAGCGCCGTGCACTATCGCCTTTGCACCTTCCTTGTGAGCTATCTCCACAAGCTTTTTAGCAATGAGGGGCCTTGCAAATGAAGTACCTAATAGATACTTACCTTCATACACAGCTCCTGCTTTTAATGTAGGAAAAATATAATCCTCCACAAATTCATCTTTTACATCTTCAACGTATATCTTGCTGGCGCCGCTTAATAATGCCTTTTCTTTTATGCTGCTAAGCTCGCTTCCCTGTCCTACATCTATACACGCAGCTATTATCTCACATTCGTAATTTTCTTTAAGCCATGGTATTATGACAGACGTATCTAAACCGCCTGAAT
This sequence comes from Thermoanaerobacterium sp. PSU-2, assembly GCF_002102475.1. Classification (NCBI taxonomy): domain Bacteria; kingdom Bacillati; phylum Bacillota; class Clostridia; order Thermoanaerobacterales; family Thermoanaerobacteraceae; genus Thermoanaerobacterium; species Thermoanaerobacterium sp. PSU-2. The sequence goes on from NZ_MSQD01000005.1 coordinate 24,743, forward strand.
ACGCCAAAACCACTTTTTCTCCTTTTAACATATAAATCTTCCTTTCCAAGTTAATTTTATAAAGCAGATTTCTTTAAGTTTTTAGACTGCAGCTCATGATACTCATTTAACGACAGATAATTAAGTCCGCTTATTTTCACCTTCTGCACCGCTTGGAGAGCTGCCTTTGCCGTATCAAGGGATGTAAACAGCGGAACTCTGTATTCACATGCAGTTCTCCTCAGTATAAATCCATCATTGTCTACTTTCTTGCCATGATTTGGTATATTGATGACTAATGAAAAATACCCTTCTTTTAATAGCCTTATGGCATCTTTTATATTCACATGTTTCACACTGATTCCAGCAGAATTAAAATGTCTGGCTGTACCGGATGTGCCAAATAGCTCATATCCAGCATCATGATACTTTTTTACCGTACCCATTGCATCGTTTATGCTTCCACTGGCTATGGAAATTAAAACCCTTCCACTTGCAGGTATATCTAAGTTGGCTCCTGCCATAGCCTTGTAAAGAGCTCCTTCGTAGCTTAAATCTATGCCCATTATTTCTCCAGTAGATTTCATCTCAGGTCCCAACATCACTTCAACATTGGTAAGTTTCTCTGTTGAAAATACAGGTGCCTTTACGATTGTGTGTGTCGTCTTAGGCCATAAAACATCTTCGTAGCCTAAGCTCTTTAATGTGTCGCCTAATGCGATTTTTACGGCTATGTCTATCATAGGGACTCCTGTTGCCTTGCTTATTACAGGTACTGTCCTTGAAGCCCTTGGATTTACCTCCAAGACGTAGACGATGCCATCTTTAACTACAAATTGAATATTGATAAGCCCTTTTACTTTTAAGGCACACGATATTTTCTTTGTGTACTCTACAATTGTAGATATTTCATGATCAGATAAATTTCTCGCAGGGTACATGGAAAAACTGTCACCAGAATGTACGCCCGCTCTTTCTATATGCTCCATTATCCCAGGAATCAATACATCAATTCCGTCGGATATGGCATCTACTTCAACTTCTCTTCCCTCAATGTACTTATCAATCAAGACAGGCTTCCCTGGAGATACCTTCATGGCATTTGAAACATAATCTATTATCTCTTGAAGTGTATTTACTTTTTCCATTGACTGGCCACCTATTACGTATGAAGGTCTTACTAAAAGAGGGAATCCTATTGTCAGCGCTACATCTTTTGCATCACCTACTGATAGCGCATATCCGCCTTTGGGCTGGTTTATATTTAGCTTTTTAAGAAGCTTAGAAAACTTTTCTCTGTCTTCACTTTCATCAATGCTTTCAAATGAAGTGCCCAATATATTTACACCATTATCAGATAGTCCTTGTGCCAAGTTTATAGCTGTTTGACCTCCAAACATCACCAAAACGCCAAGAGGTTTTTCCTTTTCGATGATATTCAATACATCTTCCAGCGTCAGTGGTTCAAAGTACAGCCTATCGCCTGTATCAAAATCTGTGCTTACTGTCTCAGGATTGTTATTTATTATGATTGATTTGATTCCCTTGCTTTTAAGAGCCCAAAGTGCTTTTACTGAGCAATAATCAAATTCTACGCCCTGCCCTATTCTAATAGGTCCTGAGCCTAAAACTATGACTTTCTTTATGTCGTGATGAATAGGCACTTCATCGTATTCTCCGTACGTTGAATAAATATACTGCGTAACAGATTCAAACTCTGCCGCACATGTGTCCACCATTTTATATGCTGGCACTATTCCGTAGCTTTTCCTTAATTCCCTGACATCTTTCTCATCTATCCCTTTGATATTGGCAATTTCTCTATCTGAAAAGCCCATTCGCTTTGCTTTTTCTAAAACCTCTTTTGCCAAGTCGTTTATAAATATCTCTTTTTCCATTTTTACTATATCTAAGAGCTTATTTATAAACCACTTATCTATCTTGGATATTTCATTTATATGATTCACAGTGACACCGCGGCGAAGTGCCTCAGCTATATAAAATAGCCTCATGTCATTTGGCTTTTTAATGTTATCGATGATCTCCTCATCGCTTAATTTTTTTATGCTCTCATTTGTAAGTCCATAGGCTTTTATCTCTAAAGACCTTACGGCCTTTAAGAGTGATGCTTCAAAGCATCTGTCTATTGCCATCGTCTCTCCTGTAGCCTTCATCTGTGTGCCAATCTTTCTGTCTGTCTCATAAAATTTGTCAAATGGCCACCTTGGAATCTTTGTAACCACATAATCAAGTGATGGCTCAAACAAGGCTGTAGTCTTTCCTGTGACAGGATTTTTTATCTCATCAAGCGTAAAGCCAACAGCTATTTTAGCAGCTATCTTGGCTATAGGATAACCTGTAGCTTTTGACGCTAAAGCACTTGAGCGGCTAACCCTCGGATTTACCTCTATAACGTAATACTGATGGCTATTAGGGTCCAGAGCAAACTGAACATTGCAACCGCCTTCAATCTTCAATGCCTTTATGATTTTCAAACTGGCAGTCCTCAACATCTGATACTCGTAATCTGTCAATGTCTGTGACGGTGCTACGACGATGCTGTCACCTGTGTGGACGCCAACAGGATCAAAGTTTTCCATATTGCATATTGTTATGCAATTGTCGTTGCTGTCCCTCATGACTTCGTATTCTATCTCTTTATAGCCATAAAGAGACTTTTCTATCAACACCTCATGTGCCATGCTTTTCTTTAAGCCTAAGTCAACTATAACCTTAAGCTCATCTACATTGTTTGCTATGCCGCCGCCAGTTCCACCTAATGTAAAGGCAGGCCTGACTATAAGTGGATAGCCACACTTTTCTGCAAATTTAATCGCATCATCTACATTATTTACAGTGGTGCTTTCTGCTATAGGTTCTCCTATTTCTTCCATCTTCTTTTTAAACAATTCCCTGTCTTCAGCCGTTTTTATTGATTCAATAGAAGTTCCCAATACCTTTAGATTGTACTTATCGATTATTCCACTTTCTTTAAGTTTTACAACTACATTAAGCCCTGTCTGACCACCGATTGTCCCTAATATCCCATCTGGCCTTTCTTTGTCTATGATGGCTTCCAGTACATCGACTTCTGGGTTTTCTATATACACCACATCGGCGATCTCTGTATCTGTCATTATTGTAGCAGGATTGTTATTCACTAAGATAACTTTTAATCCTTCTTCTTTCAATGATTTGCATGCTTGTGTTCCGGAATAGTCAAACTCTGCAGCTTGACCTATTACGATAGGCCCTGAGCCTATAACAAGCACTTTATTCACTCCTTCATATTTCGGCAAGATAAGACCTCCTCCTATAAACACAAGTTATATCCATGAATTTATCAAAAATGTACATCGAATCATGTGGTCCAGGACACGCTTCTGGGTGATATTGGACGGAAAATACCGGCAGGTATTTATGTTTTATTCCTTCCACCGTATTATCATTTAAGTTTACATGAGTGATCACTATTTCATCGCTATTTATAGAGCTTTCTTCTACAGCGTATCCATGGTTTTGAGATGTTACAAATGACTTTCCTATCATCAAGTCCTTCACAGGCTGGTTTGAGCCTCTGTGACCAAATTTCATCTTTATGGTATTGCAACCCATGGCAAGAGCGATTATTTGATGTCCTAAGCATATACCTAAAACTGGTATCTTGCCTATAAAAAACTTTGCCAGCTCTATGGCAGAAGTTGCATCTTTTGGATCCCCTGGACCATTTGAAAAGAATACGGCTTCAGGCTCAATCGCCATTACATCTTCTGCGCAAACATCGTAAGGAAACACGTATATATCAAATCCTACATTTCTCAGCATGTTTAAAATATTCTTTTTGGTACCAAGATCTATAAACGCCAATTTTGGCCCTTCCCCTTGTATGTGATACGGCTTTTTTGTGGATACTTCTTTAAGCAAATCCACTTTGATATCAGGCACTAAAGCATTGGCATCGTCAGTTATGATGCCTCTCATGGTACCATTTGATCTCAATTTTTTAGTCAATTCCCTCGTATCAACACCTACCAAAACCGGTATGTTATTTCTGTCAAGGTAGTCAATCAATGAAGAGTCTGAGAGAAAATTGCTGGGGATATCGCAGTACTCCCTTACAACATACCCTCTAATATATGGCTTTTCTGATTGAAAGTCGTACTTATTGATGCCGTAATTTCCAATAAGCGGATATGTCATGACAACGATCTGCCCCGCATAAGATGGATCAGTGATGATTTCCTGATATCCTGTCATGCCTGTATTAAAGACAACTTCCCCAAAACCTTGAAAATTCTTGCTTATAATATTGCCTTCAAAAATGCTGCCATCTTCCAGCTTCAAGTACCCTTTCATCTTAAAACCCCATTTCATGTAATACATCGTCAAGAATTATCGTAGCAGTATCAATTTCATCTTTATTAACGATAAGTGGCGGTACAAACCGCAAAACATTATGGTTTACACAGTTTATGAGAAGTCCTTTTTCCAAGGCTTTTAGCACTATCTCACCTGCATCATCCAAATCAACTTCGCATCCTATCATAAGACCTTTTCCTCTTACCTCTTTTATGATTTTATATCTATCTTTTAATCCATTAAGCTTTTCCTTAAAATACTCTCCTTTTTTTACCACATCATCAAGAAAACCTTCTTTTGTAATCTCCTTCATGACTGCAATTCCAGCAGCACATGCAAGAGGGTTTCCCCCAAACGTTGATGCGTGATCGCCAGGTTTAAATACTGCCACATTTTCTTTTGCCACAATCGCACCTATTGGCACACCGCCACCCAATGCCTTCGCCAATGTCATAATGTCTGGTTCTATGCCAATGTGCTCATATGCAAAAAGCTTTCCTGTCCGTCCAATGCCTGTCTGGACTTCATCTACAATCAATAGAATGTCATTTTCATCGCATACTTCCCTAACCTTTTTTAAATACTCAAGACTCCCCTCATGTATGCCGCCTTCCCCTTGTATGATTTCTATCATGATTGCGCATACATCATCATCTAAAGCACTGTAAATATCGTCAATGTCGTTGTACTTTACGTACTTAAATCCCTCCAATAGCGGTCCAAAACCTTCATGGTATTTCATCTGACCTGTTGCTGTAAGAGCACCAAATGTCCTTCCATGAAATGAATTTTTCGCGCTGATGATTTTATACCTTTTGTCACCGTATTTAATCGATGCGTATTTTCTTGCAAGCTTAATTGCTCCCTCATTGGCTTCTGCACCGCTGTTGGCAAAAAACACTTTATCGCCAAACGAGTTTTCCGCAATAAGTTTAGCCAGTTCAATCTGATTTTCATTCCAGTAAAGATTTGAACAGTGTATCAAAGTCTCCGCTTGACTCTTGATGGCATCTACTATTGGTGGATAACAGTGACCAAATGCGTTTACAGCGATGCCTGCCACAAAATCGAGATACATATTTCCATCTGTATCCCAAACTTTTGTGCCGTTGCCTTTTGATAGTGTAATGGGATAGCGTCCGTAAGTATTCATCACATACTTTTTGTCATCAGAGATTGTCATCGTCAAAGCACTCCTTTCCTATCATAGTTCCAATCCCTTCGTCAGTGAATATTTCTAAGAGAAGCGAATGTGTCAATCTTCCATCGATTATGTGTGCCCTTTTAACACCATTTTCTACTGCTTGAATGCAGCATCTTAATTTAGGTATCATGCCACCTGTAATCTTTCCTGTCGTCATAAGCTCTTTAGCCGCATCTAAATCAATTCTCGATATAACGCTACTTTTATCATTCACATCCGACAGTATGCCTTCCACATCTGTTAAAAGTATGAATTTCTCGGCTTTTAAAGCTTCTGCTATTCTACCTGCTGCTGTATCAGCATTTACATTGTAAGTCTTCCCATCTTTGCCTACAGCACATGGAGCGATAACTGGTATAAATCCTTTATCAAGCATCATCTTTATCACATCAATATTGACTTCTTCAATCTTTCCAACATAGCCAATATCTCCATTTGCAGTATCTTTCTGGGCTACAAGAAGCTTCCCATCTTTTCCGCTTATCCCTATAGCTTTACCGCCTATCTCGTTTAGCATTGAAACTATCTCTTTATTTATCTTGCCTGTAAGGACCATCTCAACTACTTCCATTGTCTTTTCATCTGTAACTCTCAAACCGTTTATAAATTTTGACTCAATATTGAGGCTTTCAAGCATCTTGTTTATGTCTGGGCCGCCTCCATGTACGACAACTGGATTTAGCCCAACGTATTTTAGCAAAACTATATCCTGCATTACCATCTTCTTTATATCGGAATCTATCATGGCATTGCCACCGTACTTTATCACAACAGTAGCACCGGAAAACTTTTTAATATAAGGTAGGGCCTCTATTAATATTTTAGCTTTTGCGATTTCATCGCCGTATTTTTGCCTCTTTATCATGTTCTGTAGCTCCCGTTTATTTTTACATAATCGTAGCTTAAATCACAGCCCCACGCTAAAGCTTCATGTTTTCCGGCATTTAAATCAACTACTATCGAAATCTCTTTTTCACTTAATATCTCTTTCGCTTTGTCTTCGCTAAAAGGAACATAACCGCCATTTTCACAAACTTTTATAATTCCCTTGTTGCTTTTCAAATATATATCAACGGCGTCTTGCGAAAAATTAGCTCCTGAATAACCCAAAGCTGCAATGATTCTCCCCCAATTGGCGTCTTCTCCAAATATAGCCGTCTTAACCAAATTTGAATTGACAATAGACTTAGAAGCTAAAATCGCATCATCTTCCGTAGGTGCATTGACTACACTTACCTCCATGAACTTAGTAGCACCTTCGCCATCTTTGGCTATTTGCTTTGCCAAATGCTTATTTACATATAAAAGGGCGTTGTAAAAAATCTCATACTCATGTGTATCTTCCTCTATCGTAGGATTGCCTGCCATACCGTTAGCCAGCATTATGGCAGTATCATTTGTGCTCATATCTCCATCGACAGATATCATGTTGTAGGACCTCTTTACAGTCTCTTTCAATGCCTTATCTAAAGCCTTTTTCGATATGTCTGCATCTGTCGTGATAAAAGACAGCATTGTAGCCATATTTGGAGAAATCATGCCAGACCCTTTAGCAATACCACCTATATAAACTTCATAGCCTTTTATGTTCAACTTTACGGCAACTTCTTTTGTAAATGTATCTGTGGTAAGAATCGCTTCTGCAGCCTCTTTTCCGCCATCCTTCGACAGTCCTTGAGAAGCCAATTCTATTCCTTTGGCAATTTTGTCCATAGGAAGTGTCACACCGATAACACCTGTTGAGCAGACAAGCACATCGCTGCTATCTATATTTAGATACTTGGCCGCCATATTAGCCGTAGATGAAGCATCTTCATATCCTTTCTGTCCTGTGCACGCATTGGCATTGCCACTATTTACGACTATTGCCTGCGCTTCACCATTTTTTATTTTCTCCATGTCTAAAATCACTGGAGCCGCTTTCACCTTATTTGTAGTAAATACTGCAGCAGCATTGGCCTTTTTCTCAGAGTATATCATGGCAAAATCCTTTTTCGCTTTCTTTATGCCTGCAAACACACCTGAGGCTAAAAATCCTTTAGGAGATGTGACATTTCCTTCAATCACCTCAAAATCCTCCATTATCATATCCTCCTTAAGCTTATCATTATGGAAAAACTGGCACCATCTTTAATCCTTTAGCTTCATTGATGCCAAACATTATATTCATGTTTTGGACAGCCTGCCCAGATGCACCTTTCACCAAATTATCAATGACAGACATGATTATCAATGTATTAGAATGTCCATCAATTTCTAATCCGATATGGCAAAAGTTTGAACCATATACGCTTTTTGTAGATGGATATTCACCGATATCCAATACTTTCACAAAATATTCATCTTTATAGAACTCACTGTAAATCTCGTGAATGCTTTCTATCGAAATATCTTTTTTCAATCGGCAGTACATAGTGCTTAATATTCCTCTTGTCATAGGCGTCAAATGTGGTGTAAAAACGACTTTTGCATCTTCGTGATTTAACTTTGAAAGCTCTTGCTCTATTTCTGGTATGTGTCTGTGCTTTGCCACGTTGTAAGGCTTTATGCTTTCATTGCACTCTGCATACATATTTCCCTGCTTTGGACTGTGGCCTGCGCCAGATACGCCGGATTTGGAATCTATTATTATATGATTTTCTATTATTCCACTTTTTAAAGCTGGCGCCAAGCCGAGAATTGCAGATGTAGGATAGCATCCTGGATTTCCTACAACCATCGCGTTTTTAATCTCCTGCCTATGAATCTCTGGAAGCCCATAAACTCTGCTTACGCTGCCGTAAACATCGCTACTTACCCCATACCACTCCTTGTAAGTTTTGAAATCATCAAATCTAAAATCCGCACCAAGGTCAATTAGCTTTACTCCACTTTTGCATAATTTTTCAGCCATATTCATTGCATATCCAGATGGAAGTGCTGTAAATACCACATCACAGCTTTCAACAATATCGTCAATATTCAGTTCCTGAAGCTCTACTTTACAAAATCCTTTTAAAGAGTGATACACATCTTCAATTTTTTTACCATTGAAATTTTGAGATGATAAGTATTTTATCTGGACATCTTCGTGATTTGATAAGATTCTAATGAGCTCTACGCCTGTATAGCCTGTAGCTCCTAATATGCCGACCTTCACCATTGAGATCCCACCTTCAATATTTTATATATATTAATTTTGATTTATATTTATGCATTAAACATTAAAAAAATAATGTGAAATATGTATAAATAGTATTTATTTTTTATATTTATTCGTTGTTTTTATTATTATATCACCTTCTGAAATTTTTTCAAGTATTTTTTTGCAAAAATATAGTTAAATTTTCATCCATTTATAGTAAAATATAAATGAAAGCCAAAACTTTTCGGGAGGTTTAATCATGGGAAAGAAAATAATCGGAATCGTACTTATATTGTTAGGGCTTATCTATCTAAATGATAACCTGGGCTTACTATCAAGATACGGAATAACATTGGATATGTCTAATATATGGCCTCTTTTCATATTGATACCAGGAATCATGATGGAAGTAAGTTACTTAAAGCAAAGAAAAAATCCTGAAATCTTAGTTCCAGGCGGAATACTTACATCAATGGGCATCATTTTTTACTTTGACATCTTCACAAACTGGATTTACTCTGAATACACATGGCCTCTATACATTCTATCTGTTGCAATAGGTCTTTTTCAGCTTTACATCGTAAGCAGGGATTTTGTACTGATGGGCTTAGTCATGGTAATTACCGCTGCTGTAATATTAAGCTATGTGTCCATTTTGTACAACCAATTTTCCATTGTATGGCTAAATCCAAACTTGATAATCTCAATCATGATAATCTTATTGGGACTTGCTTTAGTCATAAGAAGCCGGAAAAAGTAGTAGTAAAAAAGACTATTTTTCACTTGCAGCAATATTATCAATAACCGCACCTTTCATGTTCATTATTTGCCCTTTTTTATCAAGAGTACTTTCGATTTTAGCAGCAATATTTTCGTCATCTGAATTAAATCCATTGCCAGTATCTTTTAAGTATTCTATAGATGGGACTGATAGCCTTACTATTTTCCAGATTCCATCTTCTTTTGTGACAACAATAACACGATGGTTTGTACCATTATATAGCCATTTATCTTCTTTATCCACTTTGAAGTTAATTTCGGCATAAAAAACACGTGTATCATCCAAATTTAAGTTTTCTCCAGATGAAATACCTGCAGCTACTACACCTACTTCCTTTGGAAGCTCTTTAATTTGAATCAACTTAGCCTCTTTCTCTTTAAAGAATGATTCTGATTTATTACTTGAAAGAAATTGTGTCATGGCTGTGCGATTAGAATTGGTAAAATAGTTCATATACTCATAAGGATCCTGATCGTTAATTGCTTGAATCATCCCTTTAATTACTGCAATAGGGTCATCAAAATTTGTTGTATTGCTCAGACTAACCGATTCTTTTGCGCTTGCTTTCGGTATTGAAGTAAACCCTGTAATCACTATACCTATTAAAAACGCCGTTATAAGCAGTACTGCTGTTAATCTTGTTTGATGCTTCATAAAAACTCTCCCTCCCTCATATTTAAGGGGAATATTTCATAATCCTTTTCCTCACCTCCAATTTCCGTATTTCCCCTTCTACTTATATAAAAGCTAAATTATTCTAAAAATATTCCACATCATAAAAATTATTTTTATCATTTTGCATATTATGCTCTTAACCTCCCATGTTTCACCTCTATTATAAAATTAGGAATTATAAATTTATCTATCATCAATCCATGCCGTTCACATTTGGAAAATAGACATCATCTTCGCCGATTAAAGTTTTCGCTTTAGGCATATTATATTTTGATGCAACATTTCCTGCCGTATCAATTATTTCAATATCATTTATCGTTCTGTGCATAATCCCTATAAGTTTATCATCCTTCACAGCAAATACATACAATTCTGTCCCTTCATTTTTATGCACTGGTATACTTAAAAACAAAATATCATTATAGCTTCCTAAGATATCTATATATTCAGGAAATTCACTATTTAATGTTTCAGGTGCGTATTTCTTACGAAAATCAGATATGTTATTTATTATCTTATAACCTACTTTTTCGGTATACACTTCTATAGGATTAGTCTGCGTTCTTACGATAAAATTTTCTCCGATAGTAGCTGTACGATTAGCCAATGGTGGAAAGCTTGGTGATAACTCTATACCTTTAATAGGTCCAACCTCTTGCCATTTAATGCTTTCTGATGCGTTATCATATTTTAAAATAAATAATTTTCCGCCACCTAATGTGAAACAAGGATAGAGCATAGCTGCACCATAACTTGTCTTAACTACCGATGTTACTGTTCCGCATTTTGTTGCTTCATACTCTTTACCATCATCTCCTTTAAAAGTATGAAGAGGAATCGTTATTTCATTCTCCTCAGTCTTACCGTCAACTGTTAATGTTAACTTATACCTATTTTCTTCATCGCTTTTTACCAACTTTACTTCTTGTCCCCATATCGTCTTTGGTTGAAAATAAAAATCTGCTTTTTCTACAAAGTCATTGAATTTGTCCGATGCTTCTAAATAAGAAGGCAAAACCACATGATTATGCCCATCCCAAGCTATAGGAAATATCGTATACGATTCTTTATTTGCTATCATCTTTTGTGGAATTTTATATAAGTTTTCATTTGTTTCTTTTATTTTATTATTTATCACATTCCAGTAATATATATCCGCCTTAAAGCTTCCAGCATCATTATTTAAAACAACAAATGGCACTTCAGTATTATTTTTCATTGTGTCAGAACAGCCAGAGAATACAACAGATATAAGTAGCAAAAATATAAAAGCTAATGAAGCTTTAAACAATTTAATCACATTATCTACCTCCCGTATATAGCTTTTCTTAAAAAAATTTATGGTGATGAAGCAATATAACTTATACACCAGCCACCATATAAAGGCGATTTAGAAACTGTAATAAATCTGGTGAAGTACCCTTCCTCAGGAAATTTTTTAATATCATTCGATTTTTGCATATAATAAACGCAGTAAAGCTTAGAAGATTTTCCTATACTTTCGCTGTCATTCTTTTTTATCGTATCTGGATATACTTCTATTGATTTGATGTCAATTTTCTTTATATTTTTCAAATATTCTATATGTTCATTATACACATAACTGATATCTTCAGATGATTTATTTGCTGCATTATTTAAAAAATTGGAAGCACAAACAACGGCGAGATTATAATTCTTATCATTTATGCTATTATAATAGATATTTATTATTTCTTCCGGAGACGCCTTTGAAATTTTAATTTTATCTTCCTTAGTCAGCATATTAAAGTACTTTTGCGCTATTGAATTATTTCCCTTTTCTTTAATGACACTATTATTGCTTTTAGATGAACATCCTACCACGATAAAGGCAATAAATATCAAAAAACACAAAACAATTTTTTTAAATAATACCATTACCAATCACCTCTATTTTCTGTATTACCCCTTCTATATATATAAAAGCTAAATTTTTCTAAAAATATTCCACATCATAAAAATTATTTTTACCATTTTTGCATATTATGCTCTTAACTCCCCATGGCCCACCTCTATTATAAAATTAAAAATTATAAATTTTATTAATTATTCCTTAATTTTCTATTACAATCTTGTAACATAGTTAGCATAAAAATTTTTTACAAAAAATTTACTAATTCACCAAACTTGCCAGATAAATACCTACATCCTGATTGCATATGCAAAATAAAAAATAAAAGACACCAACTATTTTTGATTGTGTCTAACATAGAATTTTAATATTTCACCTTAGATTCGCTTTATAACTGTATTTTCGTTTTGATTTAACAAAGTAAAAAATTGTTATAAAAGCAATAAAAATTGTCAACGCAATTAAATAGTATACTTGATTGCCAAGATATTTCCCATTAAGCAACGGACGGCCTGTTGTCATTCCTGTATCATTCAAACCGGCTTTAAGAGTAGGACCAACAGCGGAAATTATCTCATTTTTTGTATATATTTTTTGTTTTTAAGGCCATAAAGTTCACTTTTACCTTCGCCGTGAATAATAGGGATAAAATATTCCCCACTATTTGCTTCAATATAAAGAAAATCGGAATGCAACGAAGGTACTCTGAAATGGATAAATGTTTTTGCCTCTTTTAAATTATTGTCATCAAGATATGAAGTTATACCATCAGGGTTACTTACAAAATCAATGGAATCAGGCGAAAGATAGCCGCCAATTTCACCAACATTCCATCTATTGTCCAAAAAAGATACCGTAATTGATGCTACACTTTTATTATTAAATTTTACAGGCACTTCCCACTCATAAGGTGCATTTAACAGAGCATTAGAAATATTTTTCCCTTCTATTAGATCTTGAACAACTTCTTTATTAGCAATATATACTTTATATGCTTTCCCGTATATTAAATCGTCAGGATTACTTACATCCATTAACTCTTTACGTCCCAGCTCATGTTTGTTATCGACTAAAAATTTTTTAGGATTTGACTGGCTATCGCTAATTGCACGTTCTACTTGATCTTTTTCTTTAGCTAAATCTAATTGTTGTTGAACCAGAGTATTTATTGGAGTAGCTGCAAAAGCCGGAAAAGTTGATATTAATATCAGCATGACAATCACAACGAAAGTAAGAACCCTTTTCAAAATAATTCACCTCATCATTCATACTATTCCCAAAATAGAGAATCTGTCCAATACCAGCTACTGTTACTTACATAATATGAGTAAGTTGCGCCGTGCCCATATCCATCCCAAGGATCGTTATAAATAACATAGTTTGTGCTGGTATCATAACCTTTAATAACCATAGCGTGTCCTCCTCCGGAAGTCCACTGTATTCTCGTATAGATAGGTCCTCCGTGATTTATTTGATATTGCACCGCTGTATACGACAATGAATTATATTGTATAGAACCTGCTTTACTGGTGTATTTCTTTACGTAGTATTCTGCATCAGTTGTATATCCTGGTTGATTAAAGTTCGTACCATACTTATCTTTTGCAATTTCAATTGTACGATCTGTTGTGTCACCTTTAAAATATGAAATTATCATAGAAGTACTAGTAGCCCAACAAAGATTGTCATAGCTTCATTTTTTCTCACCTCCATTTCCCGTATTTCCCCTTCTACATATATAAAAGCCAAATTTTTCTAAAAATATTCCACATCATAAAATTAATTTTATCATTTTCGAATGTTATGCTTCATTTTATATCAAATTTCTTGATCGCTTTTATTATTACCTCAACAATATCCTGACTTATATCATCTTTTATGTCCATATCAACATTCCTCATGTTTTTCTTTATAAGAGGCTGAAATCGCAATATTATCTCTTGTATAGCATCTTTATCCCCTTCTTTAGCCTTTAAAATAATTTCAAAAAGGCTTTTATCTTTGCTCATACTTTCAAGAACCCTCCATAAACTTTTTTATTTTCTTAAGGGCTTTTTTCTTAATCTTGCTTATAGATGATTGTGATTTATTTAACATTTTAGCTACCTCTTTTTGTGGTATATCTTGTATTATATTTAGCGTTACAACATTAAATTCTTCTATTTCCAGTAGTTCCTTACATTTTGAAATCATTAATCTATCTATTATTTCATCTTCAATTAACACATTATCGTATATCGTACTGTCAATAATTTTCCCATCATTTTCGATATTGCCATTGTAATCTGCTAAGTCTAATGTCAAAAGCTCTTTCTTTTTAATGTTATTATATTTTTTTATTGCTTTTACTGTTTCATAATTAATAGACTTTTCAATAAACTTAATGAATGCAAATTCTACATCGCTCTCTCCCATGCTCTTAACCTCCCATGTTTCACCTCTATTATAAAATTAAAAATTATAAATTTTATTAATTATTCCTTAATTTTCTATTACAATCTTGTAACATAAAAAAAACATGGCAAACGCAAATGCCATGATAAATTTGATAAAGACTATCTTTCATTTTTAACATAATAAATGTCGGGTTTTTTTATAATTTACATATACAGTTAAGGACTTTCCTTCTTTGTCAATACCCTTTATTATCCAGTAAACGGAGCAAGGAGATTTTTCCATAAGTTTTGGATCATCAAAAAATTTGTCCAGATCAACTTCTAAATTTTTAAGTTCTTCTGATTTTACTTTAGTAATTTCCGCTTTTTCTTTAGCCACTTTCAAAGCTTCATTATCAGATATTCCCCCAACCACATCTCCTTGTTTTTTTATATTTGAACATCCTGTGAGAGCCAAAATAAGTAACATGGTTATTATCCATTTTTTTAATATCATAAATATCACTCCAATATGCTTAAAAAGCATTTAGCAATTTATTTAATCTAAAATAATCCACTCTGATTTGCACTTTTCTCCTTTGACGTACCACCACAGTATATTGCCTGAAATATTACCACCGCTTGTAATACCTGAATCTTTTAACTTCAATGTCTCTCCATTTTCTATAGAGTAAATGTATAAACCATCACCGTTAGTATTCCATGAAATAAATTTATCATTAAGTGAGCTATTCCAAACGCCTGTCATACCCCAATTTACAATAGTTTTTTCTTCTTTTGTCTTTATATTGTATAATTTTAGAATAGAATCGCCTGAATTCCATACTACATATGGAAATTTAATTGATGCACCACTAACTCTTAATCCTTCATCTAATATTCTTTTTTCGTTATTTTTAAGATTTACAAGAACCAATTTCCCATTTCTTGCCAGTGCTTTCATATCGATCTTCCCAATATCATATACAAGCCAATCCCCATCTAATCCTGGCTGCCCGAATTCTCCATCTTCAACATTTAATCTATCAATAATTTTATAAGTATTGTTTTCAATATCGTATAATTTGACAATTGCATTAACAGATTTCTCATCTTTTTCAAAAGCTGTCCATACAATTTTGTCGTTAGATGCAGATATCAGCGCTCCTAACAAAGTAGGCGTTCTTACTTTTGCATTTACAACATTTCCTTTATCAATTTCTATGCGACGATTGTCATCTATATTTTTGGCATACAAAGCCCAATCGCTTTTTGTCATATCGTTGCTGGATTCAACATACACGATCCAATTTCCCATTACTTTTGCATCATAAATATTTTTAGAAATTCCAGCATTAATTTTAAACATTATTGAGCCATCAATTGAAGTGATAAAAATGCTGTTGTCTACTTCAGGATTAACCTGCAAAAACACTTTTCTGCCATCATCAAGCACAGCTATTGGATGTGCATTTTCAATCGATGAGGTCTTTTTAGCCTCTAACTCATCAAGTATATTACCATTTGTTTTATCAATAATTATATTCTCATTGCTTAAGTCTGTATTTGTACTTTTAATACTACAGCCACCAATTATTAAGATTACGATAATTAATAAACATAGTTTCACTTTATTCATAATAGCCTCCCAGACAAAGTGACTTTTATCAATATAGATTATGGTATTCCCTAAGTAAACACTTAAGGAATACCATGAAATCACCAAACTATTCCTCTTTCTGATACTAATTTCACCCATTTAGGTAGTTCCAAAGAATGCTGGCCAAAAGTACCCACACGTCCATCATATGGATCAAAGTATACTCCATATTTACTATTATCTGAATTTAAATTATAGCCACTATATCCAATTCCTGTTACATAATGCCACCATGTTGATCCAGAATAACCTTCAAGATAACCATTTTCAGACGACATATGTGTATCTAATATAAATGGGTGTCCATCAATTGTGTCCCCAACGAAAGCATTCCAAATTGTTGTCTGACTAGGGCTCCAAGTAATTACATAATAAGTTGAATTTGTATAATTATTAAGCGTCGTTTTCCATGCATCTCCAAAAGGAGTTTGCCCATTGTATCCCAAATCTTTCTTTAGTGTATCTATAGATATATTTTTACCCCAGTTTAAGAGCAGATTATGAGCAGAAGTAGGTCCACATGTACTATTATCAGGTTGTGCAATATATCCGGAAGTACTTAATATTTTGCTTGGTGGTATTTGTGGATCACTCATAGGATTTACTTGTCCATTAGAAACTTTTTTGTTTAACACTTCTAACCGCTTTGCCGTTTCAACTATTTTTTGATCAGAAAGTTTTTTTGACTCAGCTGATACTTCACCTATTGATTGTTCATTAGTAGAAAGATCTGCATAAGCGATTGTCACAGATAAAGCTAGAGATAAGCATAAAATGAGCGATACTAACCTTTTCATTTAAATCCAATCCTCCCTCATATTTAAGGGGAATATTTCATAATTCTTTTCCTCACCTCCATTTTCTGCATTTCCCCTTCTACTTATATAAAAGCTAAATTTTTCTAAAAATATTCCACATCATAAAAATTATTTTTATCATTTTCAAATGTTATGCTCTTAACCTCCCATGCCTCACCTCTATTATAAAATTTAAAATTATAAATTTTATTAATTATTCCTTAATTTTCTATTACAATCTTGTAACATAAAAAAAGCAACTGCCTTGGCCGGCAATTGCAAATTCAATTACATTGCAAAAAGCTCTTTTACTTCTTCTTCACTCAACTTAGTTATAAATGTCTCACCTGGATTTATAACAGAATTTATCATCTCTTTTTTTCTCTCTTGCAGCTTTACAATTTTTTCTTCAATTGTACCTTGCGTTATAAGCTTTATGACTTGTACTGTATTCACCTGCCCAATCCTGTGGGCTCTATCTGTCGCCTGATCTTCTATAGCTGGATTCCACCACGGGTCAAAGTGTATGACAGTGTCTGCGCCTACTAAGTTTAGTCCAGTTCCACCTGCTTTTAACGAAATCAAAAAGACATCCGAGTCACCTTCATTGAAGGCTTTGACTAATTCCCCTCTCTCTTTCGTTTTTGTATCTCCGTCTAAATACAAGTATGAAATTTTTTCTCTTTTTAAGTTGTCTTCTATAAGCTTAAGCGCTGTTGTAAATTGGGAAAAAATCAGGGCCCTGTGTCCGCTTTCTTTCAATTCTTGAATCAGTTCCATCAAAAGCTCCATCTTGCCGCTGGTGCCTTTGTAATTTTCTACAAACATTGATGGATGGCAGCATATCTGCCTTAACCTCGTTAAAGCAGTTATTATCTTTATCTGGCTCCTTTCAAAGCCTTTACTTCGTATCTCTTCCTCTATTTCAGTCTTTGCATTCTCCAGATACGCCATGTAAAGCTCCTTTTGCTCTTTCGTAAGTTCAGCAAATGATGTGGTTTCTATCTTATTTGGTAACTCCCTCAAAACATCCTTTTTTAACCTTCGCAGTATAAATGGCCTTATATGCTTGCTTAAGTCATTAAGCGCCTCTTCATTTTTGTATCTTACAATTGGCTTCTCATACTTCTCCGCAAATTTTCTATGAGACAAAAGGTATCCAGGCATTAAGAAGTCAAATATAGACCACAATTCAGTCAAAGAATTTTCTATGGGCGTACCAGTAAGCGCAAAATATCCTTTGGCTTTTATCCTTTTGACAGATTCTGCATTCTGAGACTTTGGATTTTTTATATGCTGCGCTTCATCCAAAATACAATAGCTAAATTCAATATTTTCATAGCTTTCTATGTCCCTTCTGATCAACGGATATGAAGTTATGACGACGTCAGATTCCTCTATGCTTTTAATAAGACTTCCTCTTTCGCTTTTACTGCCAGATACCACTAAAGTCTTAAGAGTCGGTGCAAACCTTTGTATTTCACTTTCCCAATTATAGATAAGAGTTGTCGGACAGATGACTATTGCAGGTTCTTTATGCTTTTCTTTTTCATCCAGCAAAAATGCTATAGTCTGTATCGTCTTTCCTAATCCCATGTCATCTGCCAGTATTCCACCAAAACCATACGATGACAATGTTTTAAGCCATTTAAACCCCACTTCCTGATATTTTCTCAGGACACCATTTAACTTCTTAGGCACTTCAAATTCAGTCTCCATTGGATTTTTTATGGCTTTGACTAAACTATCTAATTTTTCATCTTTATCAATCTTTAATCGATCACTTTCAAGTTTTTCATCAATATAAAGGGCTTTGTATTTTGGAATCTTTACGATTTCTTTCTTTAAATCTTTGCTACTTAAGTCCAATGAATCGACGAAATTTGCTATTTTCACCAATTCATCATCAATAGGCAGAAAAGAACCATCAGGCAGCTTGAAAAATTTCTTCTTCATTTTTATCGAATCAAATATCTTTGGAATAAGATCTCTATCTATATCGTCAATAGAAAAGCTAAATTCCAATAAATCATCGTCTTGAATCCTAATGCTGCTGCTATACGATCTTTTGTAGAATTTCATCCTTTTAAATGATTCAGAATAGTACACATCAGCGTATTTTTGAAGCACTGGCAAATAATTTGATACGAAGTTAAATATGGAGTCTTCATCATCTAAGTAAACCGATTTATCTTTTACCTTAAATTCACACTTTTCAAAGATATCCAATATGCGTTTTTCTGCAGCTTCGTCCCTAATTAAAATGCAGTCATGCATAATCTTCGTCTTTCCATCATCGTACAGATTTATGTTATACTCACCATAAGTAAAATTTATATCAGCAGTTATTCTTTCTCCTTCTCTGTCAAGGTAGATTTTCGTCTTAAGTGGTTCGTTATAAAATTCTGATTTTACATCGTCATCAATCACGACGCTTCCTGCTTTATCTATATTCGGAAGTATTACTTCTGCAAACTTCTGTTTATCCTTCTCAGTAAATACAACACTATTTGTGCTATTGGTAATGTACACATTGTAAAATGGCGCTAAAGCAAAACGCTGCTTATCAGAAACCTTGTATATTTTCCCATCATACACAAAAAAATTACCTCTGCTGTCTAACGCCTTTACTTTTTCAATTCCCTCAACGGTAAGTCTAATGTTTTTGTCGTTATTTGCTTTCTCAAGTTTGAAGCTAATAGGAAGATCATCAAAAACCACGTCTATATCATAATAAGTTTTTCCATCCAAAACTAAATTAAAGTGACTATCCTTCATAATTTCAATAAATTTTTCTAAATTCGATGGCGTAAGCCTTACACACTTTCCAGAAATAACCGAGTCAACTCTGTAATAAGAATTTTCAGTATTGATTTTGTCAATCTCATATATCTCCCTCAAAAACCTTATAAGCTTCATATCTTCTTCTTTAAAAGTATTTACGCTTGGATCAAATGAAAATCCTTTACCAAATTCAACGACCATTCCTTCATCAATATCGTCAAAAAACTTCTTTATGCTTTTAACTACGTACAATTTGTCAATGCCCATTCTAAGGCTTAAAGATGTATTAAATTGATAAGATTCTAATGTAACCTCTATGTTGACAGGCTGCTTTAATTCGTCAGGTATGTATTCTCTTTTTTGAAATTCTTCAAATAAATCATAGGCAACTTTATTTCTTAGATTGTCCTCTATCTCAGCTTGATTATTTTTTATATACATTAAAACTGCCGAAATATGTTTGCAATCGCCGCCGTATCTTGCCTTTGCAGGGCATGTACAGCTTGTGTACAATTCACCATGATACTTTTGTATCAGCACCCTGTACAACGATGTACCCATTACAAAAGCTTGAAATACAGTACCGTCTTTGTTATACGTAAAATTGTGTATCCTACCTGACAAGTAATACTCAAGGCCTTTTCTATAGACGCTATCATTTTCGCACCTGCTTTTAATCTCCGCATCAGTTAACTGAATCATAACTACCATCCCAATCAATATAACTTTTGTTATTAATAATTATAGACAAATAAATGTTTAAAACGACACTATATATAATTACATATATATATTAAGCTAAAATGTGATTTTTTACAATACATTACAATACTTTTAGTAAATAATAAGCAATACTATGTTATTTAATATAATGAGGTTTACCTATAAAGTCAACATATTTTTTGAAAATTTTTTAAATTCTATTGATACCCGAATATTATTTATGTTAATATATTACAGAGGATACTATGGATAACCACCATGTACGGCATGAAACACCCGAAAAACTTAAAGTAAAAATAAATGCTGTTTATAAATGAAAGGAATGAGAGTTATTTATGAGAAATATGATTTTGACGAAAAGAATTATTGTATATTTGGTTTTTGAATTCATATTATCAATTATTGTTATTCCTGTATTGATATTTTATGGACCATTCGCAAATATAAGAAATACTTTAGTTACATCTGCAATGACAACTTTTAGTCATAAATATATAGTTACATTATTCTTGCCTCAGAGTAAAATAGATGAAATCATGAAAAATTCTAATAATATCGCTACAGGAAGTAGCAATAAAAATATATTAAATTTTGCAAATTCTCATGATAACACAATTGAAGTATACGACATATCAAGCAATAGATTTAAAGGCAAAGTAATATTAATACATGATCCAACAAGGATACAAGTTGGTATATCAAGCAAATTGCCTAAAGAAGGTGAAACAGTAAGTACGATTGCTAAAGAAAATAATGCTGTAGTTGCAATTAATGCAGGCGGTTTTATCGGATATGTAAATGGAGCATGGACAGGCAGTGGTGGAATACCAGGCGGCATTATTATTCATAATGGGAAAATTTTATATGATAATGCATACAGTACAGATGGTAAAATAGATCTTATAGGATTTACCGATGATGGTAAATTGCTTGTTGGTAAATACACATTAGATGAAATAAAAAATGCTGGAATAAAAGAAGGAGTTAGTTTTAGACCTGCACTTATTATTAACGGAGAGCCTATGATTAAAAAAGGCGATGGTGGATGGGGTTCAACATCAAGAACAGCTATAGGGCAAAGAAAAGATGGTACAGTAATATTCTTAGTAATTGATGGAACGTTTATCAGAGGTTTAACTGGTGCAACTTTAAAAGATGTTCAGAATATAATGCTAGATTATGGAGCAGTTAATGCCGCAAACCTTGATGGTGGTTCTTCAACAACACTCTATTATAAGGGAAAAGTAATAAATAATCCAATAAATCCACTTGGTGAAAGAATGGTTCCAACAATCTTTTATGCCAAGTAAGTAATTATTATGGTTAAAATAATTTTACGAAAAACAAAAGTTATAAACATCTGATACAATATGTAAGAGAGATGATTTACGCATTGCTAAACTTAACTATTACTTAGCTAAACAAGTGGTAATTGAATAGTTTAAACATTTTTTGTGTATAAAAAGTCCTGATTAGACCATGGATTTAATAAAACTTTAGCAATGCGGCCCACAAAAATAACTTTCAGTGATAAAATAAACTTATGATCTGTTAACAACAAATTAAAAATTACTAATGGTTATTAGCGTTAATAATTCTATTTATTAGTTTATCACATAATAAATAGAATTATTAATACCATATAATATTTACTCAAAAACATAGAAAAAAGTTTTACAGAGTAAATGATTGGAAACAAGAGCGACTTTTAGAGAATTATGTAATTGGAAAAGAGTAAATCATGACCATACGTAAAACAGATGGTCATGATTCTAACAGATTTAAGATTAATCACTATGGAATATAGGTATGGGGATTAATTCCATCTTGAATAGCATATATAGCTGTCCATGTTTGAGTACCAGCGATACCATCTATAGACATTGTAGAACAACCATATTTATTTTTAACATATTGTTGAAATATCTTAACAGCTTGTACAGTTTATGGACCATATATTCCATCTACAGATATACTAATATTTGCTCCTCTAATTGCGTTTAAGTCGCTTTGTAATGCCGAAACTGCGCCAGGACCATTTGGATCAGCACTGTCAGTACAACCTTCTTCAAGAAATTCTGCATAGCCTAATGGTGTAGAAATTATTGTATATGGAGCTATATAACTTGCTTCAAAAGTACCGCTTGTAGTAAAAACAGTTTTAGAATTAAGCATTTTTGGGGCTGATGTTTGTGCAAAAGTTATTTGAGAAGCAAAAGCTTGAGATGTCAAAAGTATTACAAAGAGACACGCTACAACCGATAATACTTTTTTAAACATATTAATATCCTCCTTTGCTGACTCCAAACGGCCGTTTTTTGTCAATTTTAAAATATACCATGGTAAATGTTATAGCAAATTGATTTATTTGACATTATTATAGGTCTTAATCTAAGATTTGTGAAGTTCCTAAATTCGGCATATTTTTCATTAGTATTTGCCAAAATGATTCCGGTTCATGGTACATCAAAATTTTAACATTTACAAAAATTTTATAATATATTTCCATCAATATCTATAATTCCGATTTTTATAGCAGACCTAACTATTTCTAAATCATTATCTACGTTAAATAAATTGCTAAGTTTATTTAAATGTTTTCTCAACGTTCGATCTGATATGCCTATATCTGATGTTACTAATTTTCTTACCCCATTACGTACTAAAGATGATAAAATTAACTTATCTATATCATCAAGTTTAGAACTTATTATTGGTAGATTTTTATTTCTATATGATAAATATTCTTCAATATAGATAGCTATATTTTTAAGAATAGCACTTTGGTCTTTAATGCTTGGAACATTAATCCGCGACACATCAAGATATGCGACTACTTCTCCACAATAATAATCAATTATTGGTATAGCATTGCAATACCAATCTTTGAACAATTTACAATAGTGATCTTTACCACATAATTCAATCTGATTTTTATATTTCATAGCCATACTAATCGCATTTGTACCACAATCCTCAAGCCTTAAGCTACTACCTTCTGCAAAATGCAATGTGTTGAAATAATTATTAAGTTTATCATCGCAGATAAGTTTGATTATATAGCCGTTTTTATCACATAGAATAAAAAAGTATCCTTCCAAAAGAAGACATTTATACCTTAGACTTTTATCTATGAGACTATTAAACAATGACAATAAAAAACTGTTTTCTTTTTTTATGTTTATTAGCTTTTCATCACTAATTGCTTTATTAAAAATTTTCTTATTTGGATTAGCATTTATAAGTAATGATTCCCCATGTGATTCAGCAATTTCTTTTTTAATGGTCAATATATTACTCATAAATACCAACACCTTCATTAAAACTTTATTATTTATCCAATAACATTTCTTAATATATTTTCTGCAAAAATATAGAAATTCCTTTTAATTTCAAAATTTTCTATAAAACTTTGAAAAACAAAAATAAAATGCACCCAAGATTTAGACAAAAGTCTAATATTCAAGGGTGCATTTTTATTGATAGAATTGAATAAGAAATATCGCCTGAATATTTTGCGTATATAGTTAAATATCCCCGAACCCACAACATGTGTCAATTTTACAAAGATTATTATAAAACTTAAAATCAAAACACATCCTACAATAACAGTTAGCATAACAACACCTCATATACTTTTATTTACATCAATAACTTTTCAACTGTGTGCTAATAAATTCCATGATAAATCTAAATATTTCATAAAATGCGCTGAGTGATCTTCAAAATTTCAATCTTGGCTTTGTAAAACTTTAGATTAATTTTCTTAATACTATATCGCTTTTACCATATTGCTTAGATCTATGAAGTGTTTTATCTCTTCATTCAACAATGTTATTGCAACTTTTTTAGTAGAGTCAAATTTAGCATCTTTGACTATTTCATCGTAAAATATTATAGAATCTTTTTCTGCTCTTATTGCCAATTCTACAGCATCTTCAAATTTATTTATTTTCTCTAATACTTCGTCAACAGCATCTTTTGATGGAAATATAGATGTATTGTAAAGCAAAGTTAAATAAATAGATGCCTCTATGTCAAAGTACAGGCTATCATCGCCTTTTTTCTCATTTAAAAGCTTATTATAAAGCTCTTCAAATTTAGATTTATGTATAATCTCCTCCTGTGCCATGTCATCAAAAAACTTTCTCAATTTTTCGTCACTTGAAAATTTCTCTGAAGCCTTTATATAAAATTCGTATCCTCTTTCTTCTATATCTATAGCAAGCCTTGCAACTTCTAAATCAGTCAAATATTTTTTCTCAATATTGTTTAACATAACAACACCTCCCGAAAATTATTATCTTCTACTAATCATTTTATCATTACAAAATTTTCTAGTCAATTGGCTTTTAAAAACTTTAATAATTTGTTTTTGTAAAAGCCAAAATAATTCAAGGTGATGTTATGTGGTACATAATTTTTTCAATTTTTACGGTAATTATATCGCTTTTTTTGATAGATAGAAAAAAGTTAAAAGTGCTGATACCTGCTTATCTGCTTTCATCTGTGATAGGTTTCTCTTTGGATGTGATATTTGACTTTACTTTGAAATGCTATTATTACACTGATGCACATATTCCAAACGGTGTTCTATCGTTCCTGATGGAAACATTTATAGGACCACCTTATGGCATGATTTTTATACAATACATGCCAAAAGGAAAAATACGCTACATCATATACATGGCTGCATGGATATTGTTTCTGACTGCCGTTGAAGCAGTATTTCACATAAATGGGCTTCTTATTTACAACAGATGGAATTATTTCTTTTCAGTCATAACGTACATCTTCACATTGTTAGCTATAACTGCTCAATATAAATACTTGTTTAAAGAATAGGCAGCATCAAACCATACATATGTGTTATATATGAAAATAAGATACCAACCGTAGAGCCTATTATGACATCTGAAGGATAGTGCAGCCCCATGTAAATCCTCGAAAGACTCACTAAAATAGCCAGACTGACTAAAACAATCGTCAAATCAGGAAAGAAGAATGAAAAAGAAACTGCCAAAGAAAATATAGCCGTGGCATGACCTGACGGGAAGGAATAATCTCTAAGCAAATATTTGAATGTATTAGCTTCAGGCAAAACCATGTAAGGCCTTGGCCTCGTGCATATTCTCTTTAAAATCTGCACAACCAAGTGGCTACTTGTCAAAGTAGTAAGGGCTTGAATGGCAGAAAGCTTAACGCTGTTTTTCCCAAACAAAATCAATAACAAACAAGATAAAATCGTAAAATACGGTCCTCCTATATGAGTTATTTTAGGCATGATCTTATCAAGAGTTTTGCACTTTATCCTTTCATTTAAAAGGAAAAATACATTTCTGTCCTCCGCAATAATCAATTTCTTCACTCCCGACACAAATGAAACCTCCTTACACCTTCAAAGCATCATTCTTTATATGATTTATTACTACGCTGCACACCTTGTCTGCTGAATTGTATATGCCGATTTCCTCCATACGCTCCTTCATCTCATCTATCTTTTTCTTATCAGACAAAAGATCCAATATCTTTTTATCTAATTTTTCTATGTCTTTAATTCTCAAGGCAATCCTCTTTTTAAGCAAAAATTCGAGATTTCTCTCTTCTTGTCCCGGTATGGGATCAAAAATTATCATAGGCAATTTCTTAATTATGGCTTCGGTGACAGTAAGACCACCGCTTTTAGTTACTAAGACATCAGCAGCCTCCATAAATTCATGCACGTTGTTTACATGACCATACACAAATACATTATCGTCTGATATCTCCTCTATTTTAGCCTTTAAATTCTTATTAAATCCGCATATTACAGCAATCTGCAAATCTTTATGCCTCTGTATAACATTGACGGCTTTTTTTATGTTTCCGAGTCCAAGTCCACCGCCCATCACCATCACTAATGGCCTGTCTACCTCAAAACCTAAATTTCGTCTCATCTCGTTTTTATCTTTTTTGATGTAAAATTCTTCATCAATAGGTATACCTGTCACATTTATCTTGTCATCAGAAACACCCATTAAGTTCATCTGGTTTTTCATCTCTTGTGAACCGACAAAATACCCATCTATCTGGTGATGTATCCAATACGCATGGACATCGTAATCAGTCAATATGGCAAATATTGGAATATTGAGATCTCTCTTTATATGAGACAGAATAGAACAAGAAAACGGATGGGTGCATATTACAGCGTTAGGCTTTAAGTTTAATACGTAATCTTTTATAAATGTATAAACAGATATGCCTACCAGCTTATTTATGCGCCTTTCTATCTTGTCCCTTTCCATCTCATAGAGATAACCCCATAATTCAGGCGTCAATTTTAACGTCTTTAGATAAATCCTCGTCGTTAAGTAAGACAAGCTGGGAAACTTCTCCCCAAGTGGATTTTCAACGAAGGCTTCAATGCCATCTCTTTTTTCGAAGGCTTTTTTTAAAGCCATCGCCGTTCTTTTATGTCCAGTTCCTATATCTTCATAAAGTATTAAAATCTTTATTTTATCCATCAAAAAGACCCTCACAATCACTATATTGATTATCGCATTTAAACATTAAATTTAAATTAAATTTGTATTAAAAATGCGTTAAAATCTATCCATCAATATAGTTTATTTTTATTTGCTATCTAATATTATACCATCAAAATCAATTTATTGTATAAAATTTATAAAAACCCTCTTCCATTAAAAAGAGGGCTTTAATAAATTTTACGCTAAAGCTTTTTTCTTTATCATCTCAATTGCATTTCTAACTTGCGGGATAATAGAAACTGCAAAACAAATCAAGACCTCCACACCCACTAATATACCATTAACAAGAAGCGAGTAGACGACAGGATTCATGCCTTTTGGCGCGTAGCTGGCAAAGAAGAAGACACCTGATAGAAAGTGTGAGAAAAATCTGCCAAAACCGCCAACCAAAACACCAATGCTTAAGTTTTTCTTGAAAAATCCTGCAAGTCCTAAGGCGCCAAACGCCAATGGATAATCTAAGAGAAGCTGTATCCAATGCACAACATAAGGGTCTTGTATTAGCTGAAGCATTCCATAAGCCATTCCCACCGCTATGCCTGGACCTGCACCGTAATAGTATGCAAAGACAAACAGCGGAAGCATACTGGCTGGCGTTATAGAACCACCTTGAGGCCAATGATAAAACCTTATATACGATAAGACAAATGATATAGCTATTGCCAATCCACCGTACACAAGCATCTTTGCGTTAAATTTCACACTGTTTCTTAAAATGTAAAACAAAAACGCAGCGAATAGAATCGCAATTATGATGGAAAGTGTGGCAGGCTTTATTTTTGTAAAGTCGGAAAAAATGCTTACAATGTAGGACATAAAAATAACCTCCTTTTGAGGCTATGTACCGCTTAAAACAAAAAAACCGCACACCGATGCGGTCTTTTGCCGCATTCCCTTCGTAGGTATTAACCCAATCAGGTTCTAGGGGTTTGGCATCTGCCATCTCAGCTAAAAGCACCCCCAGCGGACATAGTCTATTGATTAATTTATTATCTAATTATAATAAAATTACTTTTTAAATGCAATACCTTCATGTTGCAGCAGTAATGATTTGACATTAAGTCCTCCTGCAAAGCCTTTTAGTGTCATATCGGAGCCGATGACCCTATGACACGGTATGATAATCGGAATAGGATTTTTATTGAGGGCATTTCCTACAGCCCTTGACGCATTTGGCTTTCCTACTCTCCTTGCGATTTCACCGTATGTAGCATAAAAGCCATAGGGGATCTTCATAAGCTCTCGCCAAACAGATTTTTGAAAGTCTGTCCCTTCTAAATCTAACTTTACGCTAAATTCTTTCAAGCGACCCTTAAAGTACAATCTAAGCTGTTCTTTGCAATCTGCAATAAACGAGTTTGTACCCCTTAAACATTGCAGATGTTCTTCATTAGGAAAATCTATCCTCGCTATACCATTTTCGCTTGAATATATTCTTAGCGTTCCAATGGGTGTATCTAAGTCGTCCCACACCATATTACCACATCCTGATATTTTGTTATTTGACGACAATTTCTTCTTCGACTTCATCTTCAACTTCAAAATCTCCATTAGATTCGTAAGAAGACTCGCTTGATTCTAACTTGCCTGAAGCTGCTATTTTTGCTAAGCTTTTCTCTATTGAATCAATCTTTTTCATCTTTTTTAATGTATAAACTATGTAAAATACCAAAAAAATGACTGATACAATCGGTGTAGCTAAAGCCACAAAATACTGCAAAAATAGCATAAATCCACTTTGAACCATCCTTGACACTCCCTTCTAAATAAGATATTCACTATTTATTATTTCACAAGTAAACTATCAAAGCAAGTATTATAAAAAATATTATACGTTGCTTTTTTGTTCAACAAATTTTAAAATGAAATCAAGAAGGGGTGTAATAAGATGAATTGGCTAGGTATTGTATTAGTAATTGCCGGTGTCGTTTATTTGATGTATTCCATATTAAATAAAGATAAAGTCACTTATTATACGAGAAAGGCAAAAATAAGGCTTTTAAAATCAGATGAATTCTTAAAGTTGCAGCTTAAGTTTTCCATATTAAATTCCATATACCTTATAATCTTTGGGATACTTATAATGGTACTTAATTTAAATAGTATATTTATCGTGGCATCAGGTGTTATATTTTACTTCATAAACTTCTTACTATTTTTAGAAGCCAAGAAAAAGGGATATGTTGACTACCAAAAGTAAAGCCATATTGGTGAAACTTAAGTTTCATCAATATGGCTTATTTTTAAACAGCCTCTTTAAAGTATCTTCTTACATCCTTTAAATATTCAATTATCGTCAAGTGCTGAGGGCATTTCGTCTCGCACTCTCCACATTCTATGCAAGAGCTTGCTTTTCCTTCATTTAAGTTATTATAATTTCTAAGTGCTTCATCGTAGTTGTTGTACATGTGGGCTTCATTGTATATGGCAAAGTTCTTAGGTATGTTTACGCCATTGGGACATGGCATGCAGTAGTTACAAGCAGTGCATCCTACAGGCGAAAGCCTTTCATAAGTTTCTCTGACTTTATCTACAAGTTTTACCTCGTCCTCGGTTAAGCCATTTGCTTTTGATCTTGAGGCACTTTCTATATTTTGTTTCACTTGTTCCATCGTGCTCATTCCACTTAATACAAGCGAAACCTCTGGATGATTCCACACCCATTGCAGAGCCCATTCTGCAGGTGTCCTTTTTACACTTGCACTGTTCCAAAGCTCTTTGATAGCCTCTGGCGGATCTCCAGCAAGCTTACCTCCTCTTATTGGTTCCATTACAATAACGGCTAATCCTTTTGACGCAGCATACTTAAGCCCTTTTAAGCCCGCTTGATTGTTTATATCCATGTAGTTGTACTGTATCTGACAAAAATCCCATTTATCGTAATCATCGATTATGCCTTTAAAAACGTTGTATTCGTCATGGAAAGAAAAACCTATGAATTTGACTTTGCCTTCTTTCTTGACCTTTTCCATCCAGCTAAACACATCAAGTCTTTTGTACTTCTCCCATCTCTCTTTATCCAATGCGTGTAGAAGGTAAAAATCTATGTAGTCAACGTCCAGTTTTTTTAGTTGTTCATTCAGGTATTTATCCATATCTTCTTTTTCATTAACAAGCCATGACGGAAGTTTTGTAGCTAAATACGTCTTTTCTCTGTATCCGTCTTTCAAAGCTTTGCCTACCACAATCTCACTTTGCCCATTGTGGTACGGATATGCAGTATCAACGTAGTTAACGCCATTATCTATAGCATATCTTATCATCTTTATAGCTTCTTCTTCATCGATCTTGCTGTTGTCTCCGCCTATTGTAGGCAATCTCATTGCGCCAAAACCCAATGCTGAAACCTTAACACCTGTATTGCCAAATTCTCTATACTGCATACAACCCCTCCGTATCTTAAAATTTAAATTTCTTATTTGATTATAGCACCATTGCTTTAAATAACAAAATTCCCGTAATCCCATCTATTGCTTTAGCTTTTCAACAATGTTAATCTTAAATTAAGCTAATAGATAGGAGGTAATATTACATGGAATACATCGATTTAAGAAGCGACACAGTCACGTTGCCAACTCAGGAAATGAGAGATGCCATG
Source organism: Thermoanaerobacterium sp. PSU-2 (assembly GCF_002102475.1). Lineage (NCBI taxonomy): Bacteria > Bacillati > Bacillota > Clostridia > Thermoanaerobacterales > Thermoanaerobacteraceae > Thermoanaerobacterium > Thermoanaerobacterium sp. PSU-2. The sequence continues at coordinate 55,205 of NZ_MSQD01000005.1, forward strand.
TACAAAGCTTTAGTAGGCGATGACGTTTATGGTGAAGATCCAACTGTAAAGAAACTTGAAGAAATGGCAGCAGACATTATGGGAAAAGAAGATGCGATGTTTGTGACAAGCGGAACACAGGGAAATCAAGTATCCGTAATGACACATACACATCACGGTAATGAAGTAATACTGGAAGAAAAATGTCATATAATTACGTATGAAGTCGGTGGTATAGGGTACTTATCAGGGGTTCAAGCTAAAACTATACGAGGAATAAATGGTATTATGGATCCAAAAGATGTTTTAAACTCCATCAGGACAGATGACATCCATTTTCCAAAGACAGGTCTTATATGCCTTGAAAATACCCACAATAGAGCAGGCGGTACCGTTATACCACTAAGCAATATGAAGGAAATTTATGAGATAGCAAAAGAACACGATATACCTGTCCATTTAGACGGAGCAAGGATTTTCAACGCTGCTACATACCTAAATGTAGACGTAAAGGATATATCAAGATACGCTGACAGCGTAATGTTTTGTCTATCAAAAGGACTTTGTGCACCCGTAGGTTCCATTGTGGCCGGCAGTAAAGATTTCATTAAAAAGGCCAGAAAGTACCGCAAAATGTTGGGTGGTGGTTTAAGACAAGCTGGGATTTTAGCTGCTGCAGGAATTGTAGCACTTGAAAAGATGACAAAGAGATTAGCAGAAGATCACGAAAACGCAAGGCTTTTAGCAGAAGGCTTAAATAACATAAAAGGCATAAAAGTTGACATGTCGACAGTTCAAACAAATATCGTCATGTCTGACATATCTGCAACAGGTCTTACAGGAGCACAATTATCCTCAAAACTTTTAGATTACGGGATTAAGGTAAACGGCAGCAATGACTACACTGTAAGATTTGTAACACACTATTACATCAAAAAAGACCATATTGACAAGGTCCTTCACGCCATAAGCACAATATTAAAAGAGCAATAAAGATTATTGCTCTTTTTTGCATTTATCTTCAATATCATCATCATCGTGAAGCTGCAGCGGCATAGTCGCAACGACGATGTGTTTGTGTTTTAACAGTTCTTTTTCTATATAAACTCTCGTCTTATTATGAAGAATGTTGTGCCACCTTTTCCTAACTACAAACTGCGGCAGTATTACTGTTATCATATCTCCTTTTTTGTAGTTGTACTCTTCCGATTCTATAAATTTAAGAAGCGGCTCGACGATTCTCCTAAATGGCGAATATTTGACAATGAGCGGTATGTCCGTATTAAGCATGGCATACCTCTTTTTTATCTTTTCACCGCTTTCTTCATCTATCGATACATTAAAAGCTATAACATGCTCTGAGATCGTCCTGGCATACCTTAAGGCCCTGATACTGGCCTTATTGACGCTCTCTATGGGCACTATTACTCTGTTGCGATAGTGATTTTCAGAGATCTTTATACATTGAAGATCTTCTGGGCTTACTCTAAGCTGTACAGCCACAGCCCTGTAATGCTTATTTATCTTAAGCATCATAAATACCAAAACAGGTATGACTATTATTACGATCCAAGCGCCTTCTCTAAATTTGGTTATTCCTACAATTACGACAACTAAAGCTGTAACAATAGCGCCTGTACCATTTATAATCGCCTTTATTACCCAATTTTTGCTTCTCGTCGTTATCCATCTCTTTGCCATGCCTGTCTGCGACAAAGTAAATGATATGAAAACGCCAATTGCATAAAGTCCTATCAAGGAAGTGACATTAGCCTTGAATGCCACAATAAGAACAGTAGCCAAAACTGAAAGCAATATTATGCCGTTTGAATAGCTTAGCCTGTCGCCTCTTTTGTTAAGCTGTCTCGGCATGTGTCCTTCTTTTGCCATTATCGCAAGTAAGAGTGGAAATCCTGAATAAGCAGTATTAGATGCCATTACCAATATGATAAATGTTGTTGCTGTAATGTAGTAGAACATGAAGCCTCTACCAAATATTTCGTTTGCTAACTGTATAATTACAGCTTTGTCTCCTGCAGTAACGTGATACATGCTTATAAGGACAGATATGCCGCCAAATGAAATCAAGACAATAGAAGATAGCAAAATCAAGACAGTAATTGCTCGTTTAACAGATGGCTCTTTAAAATTCGGCACCGCATTGCTTACAGCTTCAACGCCAGTCAAAGCAGAACATCCATTTGAAAAAGCTCTTAAAAGTAAGAATAGTGTGACTGGTTCAACGGCTTTTAAAGGTGTCGTAGGAGGCACATATCCTCCTTTTATCTTTACAATGCCTGCAATAAGCATCGCAACTATGCCAAAAACAAAAGCATACGTTGGAACACCAAAAATTCTGGATGATTCACGTATACCTCTCAAATTGCCTATCATTAAAATCAGCACAATCGCGATACATATAAGTATTGAGTAAGGCCTTAAAAATAAAAATGCAGATGTTATCTGATCAACACCTGATGACACACTAACTGCCACTGTCAAAATATAGTCGACAGATAGTGCAGCACCAGCTACTACTCCTGCTATTTTCCCTAAGTTGTCAGACGCAACTATGTAGGCGCCCCCTCCATTTGGGTAGTTTTCTATTGTCTGTATGTAAGAAAAAGTAAGTATCAATAGTAGACTGATAATAGCGGCAGAAATATAAAGCAGATTTTTATATGCCATAAAGCCTATTGCAGGCAGCAAAACTAATAAGATTTCCTCGCCGGCATAAGCCACAGAAGAAATCGCATCGCTGGACAGTATAGGAAGTCCCCATATTACGCCGTATTTCTCGTTTTTAATAGCCTTATTTGTCAGTGGTCTACCTATTAAAGCCCTCTTAAGTCTATTAAACATCATAACGCCTCCGCTTATTAATAATAACCTATTATAAATCATTATTAATTATTTATCAATATCAATTTATTTATATATTTTACTATTTTTACTGCCTTTCCTCTCTGTATTTATCCATTACGTGTGAAAATATCTCCGCATTTGTTGGGGGTGTGTACGAAATAGCATTTGCACCAGCTTCTATCGTCTCCATTATCGTCTCATCTGTAGGCCCTCCTGTGGCAATTATCGGTATATTTGGGCAAATGTCTCTTACCCTTTTCACAATCTGTGGAGTCTTTTTTGCGCCTGAAATATTTAAAATCGTTGCCCCTGCATCTACGCGGCCTTTTATGTCTTCATTTTCTGAGACGATGGTTACTATTATCGGTATGTCGATTGTAGCCCTTATCTTTTTGATTATATCATTTGCAGTAGGTGCATTGACGACGACACCCATAGCGCCTTGGAATTCCGCATCAAGTGCCAAATTGACCACTCTCTTACCTTGTGTAAGTCCACCGCCGACACCGCTAAACACAGGAATGTCTGACGCCATAATTATAGCGTGTGTAATGACAGGCTGTGGTGTAAAAGGATAAACTGCTAATATGGCATTTGCATTTGTGTTTCTTATTATAGCTATGTCTGTAGTAAAAAGTATGGACTTTATAACTTTGCCATGTATTTTTATGCCTGAAACATTTTGTATGACCTCCGGAACTCTGACCATCTTCTGTCTCAAAGGCGACACTATCTCAGGTATTGACAAATTATCCATATATATCACCTCCGAAAATAAAGTTAAAGGCATATTGTAGTATACCACAACATCGGCATCATTTAAACTGGTTTTTTTCTTTTCCATTTAAATAATAAATGGCGATCTGTGTCCTATGCTGAAGGGATGTCTTATCAAGTATAGACGATATATAGTTTTTCACGGTTCCTTCTGAAATAAAAAGTTTATCAGCAATTTCTTTGTTGGAAAGTCCTTTCGATATGAGATCCATTATTTCTATTTCTCTTTTTGTGAACATTGACATGTCAATTTTTGAATCATCACACTTACGGATTCCTTCCTTAATCTTGTCAAGAACCACATCCTGTATAACTGAATTGCCTGCATAAACCATTTTTATGGCATTCTTTATGTTTTCAGGAGAATTGTTCTTTAAAAGATATCCTTTTGCACCGCTCTTTATGACATCTACTATGTATTCATCGTCGTCAAATGTGGTAAGTATCAAAACTTTTGTCTTTGTACGACTGCATATTTCGTAAGATGCCTGCACACCGTTCATTACAGGCATTCTAACGTCTATCAGCGCAACATCCACGTCGTGTTTTAAGCAGTAGTTTAAAGCTTTTAACCCATCGTCAACGCAAGACAGCACTTCAAAGTCTTTATCCATTTCTAATATGATCTTAAGACTTTCTCTAATAAGAGAATCATCGTCGGCAATAAGTATTTTAATCGGCATTCAACATCCCTCCAATGGAAGCAAAAATATCACTGAAAATCCATTTGAACCATCTATAATGACTTTTCCTCCAACGCTTTCGCATCTCTCCTCGATGCCCTTAAGCCCAAGTCCTTTTCTTACAACATCTGTGCCAACGCCATTATCTTTCATCTCTACCTTAATAAATTTATTAAGCACATCAATGGTTAAAGAAACTTTAGTAGCCTTTGAATATTTCATGGCGTTTGTCAACAATTCTTTTACATTTTCCATTATGATATTCCACTGTGAATATGTAATCTTATCAATAATACCAGTGTATTTTAGATTTGCAGAAATATGAGTCTTTAACGCGAAATCATCCAAAACAAGCTTCAATCTGTTAAGCCCCATCTGTTCCAGTGGTGGTTTTATCTCCCTTAATGCAATTCTTATGCTTTCAAGTCCATTTCGCAAAGTATCTATGGTGCTTTGGATCATCCTTTTTGCATCATCTTTGTTTCTATCCATTAAAAGCTTCGAAGCTTCTAACTGCATCAAACTTCCTGATATTGTATGCCCAATATCGTCGTGGATTCTCTGGGACAGCCTATTTCTTTCTTCTAACTGTGTAGTGTATTTAAGCTGCCTTTCATACTCTTCATTTTTATCTATTCTTATGTATAAATCCTGTATTTTCCATCTTAACTCCTCATTCTTCCTTTTTAAGCTTTCTAATTTTTCGTATGACCTTTTGGCAAGATATGATATAAGATACGACATCAATAATATAACAATATATTCTGGTATTAATTCGCTTTTAATGAACATCATAATTGAAAGCGAAATAATAAGGCTAAACAAATCAGTAATCAATCCTGAAAATATCTCGTAAATATTAACTGGAACTAAAAATACAAAAAAATAGCTGACATGATTATACGAAAATAGCAATAAGCCAATGGATATAAGCAGCATAAGCTTTTTTATATTCTTTCTATCTGCTAAATAATACGCCATATTGATACATATATATAAAAGAATGAATGCTACAAACTCTGCCGGATATGTAGCCGCTTCTATGTATATGTATTTTATAATAATGTATAAAACAATGATCAATTTTGTCGCAATAACCCACATTTCCATAAAAATATCTCCTCAATAGACTAATTATATTTTATCCCAAAATGGTTATAATTGCACCATAAAAAATAAGGCTTAAAAGCCTTAAATTATACAAAATCCGCCGTTTTATTAGACATCTTCATTTTATACGATGCAATTAGTATAAAAGTTAAGGAGAATGCCAGCAATATAAAAATATTTGGCAATACACCACTACTTGGCGTGGCACCTTCTATTTTTGTTATGGCATCAATAGCCCATCTTTGCGGCATAAAATAGGAAACTTTTTGGAAAATCTTTGGCATGACTTCGATAGGCCAAAAAGCGCCTCCCAACATACAGCTTGGAGTTATAATCAATGTCGACAGCCCCCCAGATTGAACAGTAGAATCGCTAAATGCTACGATAAGCATACTAAGCCCTATAGCAGATAGCCCAAATGCAATAAGAATTACAAATATTTCTAAAAGAGATTTATCAAAAGGCAGCTTCAGAAACACAGCCAAAAGCAACATGATCATCCCTATCTGAAACAAAGTCACTATCATATTCACTATAAAGTTGCTTAGTGCATATACAATGGATTTGACGGGTGCAGCGCATATCCTGGAGTAAGTTTTATCTCGTTTTTCATGAAGCATAAGCTCTGCTATCCTGCTTGTTCCCAGCATCAAAAACATTATAAACATTCCTACGCTGCGTGTCATTATATCGTTAATTGCGCTTTTGTCTTTAACTGTGTATTCGCCTAACTTTACCAAGGCATTTCTTTCATATTCTTGGTACATTTTATAAAAAGTGCTACTATCGCCATTAGAAGAAATCGACAGGTATTTTAAATTGCTGATGTATTCATCAACATAATTTTTTACGGCTAATGCGACTTCTTTGCCTTTAATGGACACAATTTGAACTTTTAAAGATTTATCTTCTATTATGCTTTTGCTGAAATCTTTCGGAAATATAATTGCAAAATCGATATTACCTTTTGTAACGTATTTATCCAAATTGCTTTTATCAATATTGACAACTTCGAACTTTTGAGAATCTTTAAATGAGTTTACTAAGTCTTTTGATAATATGCCTGTGTCGTTGTTTATGACTCCAATAGCTAATTTTGAACTACCGGACAGATTCACAGTCAAAACTACAAAAGGTATTAAAACCGACAACAGTATATAAATCAAATTACCTTTTCTCCTGAAAAACAATTTTAAAGTATTCTTTACGAGAAGAAAAACATTTCTCACGATTAGAAAGCCTCCTTTCGGAACAAATAAGCGGATAAAAACACGAAAACAAAAGCACATGCCAAATTAATGGCTATTGCTGTTAATACGTCACCGTAGTTATTGGCAAAAGCCACATTTAATATGGCTGAATTTGTCCATTTCATTGGTGATATGTTGGACAAATTTTTAAATAAGCCTTCCGCAGAGTCTACTGAAAAATAAGAACCGCCCAAAAATGCTATAAAAGGAATTATTGCATTGATAATGCCTGATGCAACGCCGCTATTTTTAAATAAAAATCCCAGGCAAATTCCAAGACTTATCGAAAATATGATCTCACTTATTATTATCAGTGCGATTGTGTATATATCATTTCCCCAATAAGCTTTAAGTATAAACGTGCTGTACAGAAAAACTAAAATTGACTGCAAAAGAACTGATAGCGATGAACCTAAAATTTTTCCCAATAATATCTCATGTTTTTTAGCAAGAGTTGTAAGCATCCTATTGCCCGTATTTCTCACTCTCTCACTATTTATAGAGTAAATACCGCTTATAGAGCCGTAGAGTATGATTAACGTCAACATGGTGATTGAATAGTAATCGTAAGAAGACGGCTGTCTTTCACCATTTAACGACACTATTTCTGTAAAGTCGTGATTGTCACTCACATTTATTTTTGATAATGATTGTGGATTTTCCTTTGCCACGACAGCAACAACATTAAATCTGTCGACAAAAGCTTTGAGAATTGTCTCAACAATGTTTGTATCAATAGAGTCTCTGTCATTTTTATAAAATACTATATTATTTCCTCTCAAGACAATGTAACCCGCATACTTGGCATTTCTAACATCGTTTATGCCACTGGTTATTTCTTTCACCTCATGAAACCTTATCCCTATCTTCTCACAGCTATCCACAAAATTATTAAATCCTTTCGATAGCTCTTTGCTTCCGTTATCTGTGTATTCTACGCTGATATTGCTTATTTTGTGATCTCCATTAAATGTATTTGAAAAAGCAAAACCTAATATGGTCATAAGGACTATAGGAAATAAAACCATAAATAACAACGACTTTTTGCTCCTAAAGTTTTCTTTTATCTCTTTCAATGCGATTTTTAATACTCTCATAATCAATCCACCTTAATCTCTCAATTTTCTGCCTGTAAGTGTCAGAAATACCGTTTCTAAATCAGGCGTCTGTGTCTCAATATTTTTGATAGATATGCCATCAGTCGTAAAGTAGTGAATTATCTTGTCAAGATTGTTGACATCCCTATAGCTTACGATTTTTACCGTATTTTCATCTATATCAATACTTTTTACTCCGTTAATAGCTTTAAGTTTGTTTTCATCAATATCTGCTACTTCCAAGACCGTTATCATCACCGTATTAGTATCGGTAATAATTGATTTAAGCTCTTCTTTAGTACCCTCAGCAATTATTTTCCCATGATCGATTATGGAGATTTTTGTGCATATAGCTTCAACTTCCTCCATGTAATGGCTTGTGTATATTACAGTGCTTCCCATCTCATTTAGCTTTTTCACAGATTCTAAAATATGATTTCTTGATTGGGGATCTATGCCGACCGTAGGTTCATCCAATATTATTATTTTCGGCTTATGCGCTATTGCACAGGCTATATTAAGTCGCCTTTTCATTCCACCTGAAAATTTATTTGCCAGCCAATTTGCTTTGTCTTGAAGACCTACAAATTCCAACGCCATATCAACACTTTCTTTAAGTTCTCCCCCTTTAAGTCCGTAAAGACTTGCAAAAAAGCTTACATTTTCGTATGCAGACAGTTCTCCGTAGATGGCGATGTCCTGCGGTACAACACCTATATTCATTTTGGCAAAATCAGGCTCTCTTTTTATGTCTCTCTCCATCACATAGACATTTCCACTGTCTATCTTCAAAAGCCCGCATATTATATTTATAGCTGTACTTTTGCCAGCACCATTGGGACCTAAAAAGCCGTAAATCTCTCCTTCTTCAATTTCAAGATTTACATTGTCAAGTGCCACCAAATCTCCAAATCTTTTAGTCAATCTCTCAAATTTCACAGCTTTCATAAACATTCTCCTTTATTTGAATCTTACGCTTAAATCATATAACAAAAAATGATCTTTATTAAGTACAAAAAGTCACTACTTGTATATGACTTTTGTCACAAAAAAAGAGACGGCGATAACCGTCTCCATGATTATATATAAAAAGGCCCGCAATGATCTTCGCTTCAGCCTATATAAATCTTTGCACACCTGTATTAAATCAAACCTTATGACTTAATACAAGCATCTCAAAACCCATATAGACCTTTGCTCGACCATTATAAATACCTTAGAAACCTAATATAATCTCTCGACTATATTAGACCTCCAGCCTAAGTACAACGCTAAGCTATACATCTGGCCTGCGGAACTTATAATGATCTTAGCTCGACTATAATACATCTCTTTTAACCTTATATTAATCTCTATGACTAATATAAAGCCTTACAAGACATATTACAGTCTGCCCGCCGACTGATATTGGACCACTTGATCCAATATCAATCTTTGGCCGATCATCTAAGAACTTTCGTCCTTAGATGATCTTGGCTCAACCATTGCGAACCTTACGATATTATATTGTCCCCATTACAACATAATATACCTAAAAATATATGGTAAATTTATGAATTTTTATAATTCAAAGCAACCACATCGCTTCTGCCTTCTAAGTAATTTCTGTCAATTTCAATTTCATTAGACTGTATCTTCCGTCCGCCTGTCATCTTCAAGAAATTATCCTCTGTCTCAATCGGCAAATTAACGTTGCTTGTCCTAAAGTGCATTGCAATGGTCAACTTTGGTTTAAGCTGCTCAACTACTTTTACTGCCTGTCTATCATCAATCGTGTAATACCCACCAACTGGCACCATCAATACGTCAACATCTCCTACTTCTTTCACCATATCGTCTGTAAGTATGTGTCCAAGATCACCTGCATGGCACACTTTCATGCCATCAGCCTCTATTACGAATATTATGTTCTTCCCTCTTTTAGCACCATGCTCGTCATCGTGAAATACACTTACTCCTTTTATGTGAACACCATCTACATCATGTTCACCAGGAGTATTTACAATTTTAAAGTCACCCTTTACAGCTTTAAAGTAATTGTGGTCAAAATGAGAATGAGATGATGTCACAATGTCGGCTTCTGTCTCAGGCAGCGGATATCCTACAGTCTGATCAAATGGATCTGTCACTATGCTTATGCCATTTTCTAATGTTATCTTGAAGCATGAATGTCCAAAATACCGTATTTTCATATTAACACCTCCTATGCCATATTATAACACATTATCTTGTCCTATATTAATATCATTGGCACGATTCATGGCTTTATCATAAATTTCCTCCGGATAGCCTAATAGTCTTAATATCTTTATTGCATTTCTGCTTCTTGAAGGCCCTTTTTGTAAAAGATAATTAAATCGCACATCATTATCATCTACTTCTTCTTCAAAATGGTAATTATCGTATATGTCTTTTGCCAAACTCGTAAGCTCCATGTCGTGAGTCGCAGCTACGACAAAGCAATTTTTGTTTGCGAGATATTTGAGGACTTCGCAAGCTGCACTTACTCTTTCTGCCGTATTAGTTCCCCTAAAGATTTCATCCAGTATGCATAGGACTGGCACTTCTCCCCCTGTAACATCAATTATCCTTTTTAAAGATTTTGCTTCAACCATAAAATAGCTATCACCGCCAATTATATTGTCCAATGTCCCAATAGATGTCATTACATTAAAAAAACTTGATGAATAATCTTTTGCAAGGACAGTATAAAATGTCTGAGCAAATATGGCATTTATACCTACCGTCTTTAAAAATGTCGATTTGCCCGACGCATTTGAACCTGTCAACAATACACCTCTGCCTGCAACCTCTAATGAATTAGGTACGGGATCTCTTAACAATGGATGATATATATCGACTGCTTTAAAATGATATGGCAAATCCTTATCTAATACTGGTTTTGTATAATACTTCAAACTACTTTTATATGAAGCCAAAGCTATATACGCATCCAACTTTCCAAGCTCAACATATACAGTAAACAATTCATCTTTATATTTGTTAATCAAATTGATGGATCTATAGAAACTTTTCACTTCCACAAGAAACAAAACATTTATAAATGTAAAAATTCCTGTAGGGTCGCCACCTGATGAAGCCCTTTCAAAATTTTCTATCCATTTTATATTATTATAGATCTTCTTTACCTTAAAAAAAGCAGATTTCAATGTGGATAAATCATAAATCTGTCCTTTATCCATCATCTTTATTATCTCATTTGCAGATTTTAAAATTTTTGACATATATTCAAAGACGATTATGCCTTCCAACAGTTTGTTTTTAGTATTTGTATAAATCATTCCATTTATCATAACAAGTCCAATTATCAAAAGTATCCCAAACGCATGTGTAAAAGCAATAATGATTGGAGACAAAACAACTAATATAGATAACATTTGTAAAATATAATATGTGGAAATCGGATTTTGATTTATTTTTATTCCTTGCATTAGATAGTTCAAAATATCCACATCGTATTTTTTGCCAATCCTATGCAATCGGCACTGCACAGACATGGCATAATTTTTATTTTCCATAAATCCTTCAATTGCAGCATCCCGCTTTTTTAATTCTTCCTCATCAAACAAAGGACATCTAAAAAGCGAATATAAATATTGTTGTCCTGCAATTGACATTGTATGATCAAGCTTTCCAAAGATAAAATCCATATCAAGATCATTCCAGGTGATATCATCTACATCCATTTTGTGAACTTCATCCTTTTTTATTTCATCCCAAAGCCTTCGTATTGATTCAAAGTTTCGTTTTTCTTCTCTTTCAATTCCCCAGTTTTTTTCTATTTCTTCTTTTATCTTTTTCCTGATCTTATTTTGCTGGACTCTATTCACAATTATCATGATGACAATGCCTACAAAAGGCATTATGAAGAATAAATGATTCACCTGAAAGCCTAATAATAGTCCACCGCCAATAAGAACGACATATAAAAGTTCTAAAATAAATTCTACGCCTTTCATAAATACTCCTCCATAAAAATATTAGGCGGATAATCCGCCTTTACATTTTCTCTGGTGCCGTTATCTTCAGCATGTCAAGCACATTCTTTATTACAATTCTTGTAGCATCGATTAAAACTATCCTTGCTTTCATCAGTTCTTCATCAACACCTCTCACCCTGCAGCTATTGTAAAAAGTGTGAAACAGTGATGCTACGTCGAGTATATACCGCGTGATTCTGTGAGGAGCCATGGTATTTGCTGCTATTGTAATTTCTTCAGGCAAATATGCCAGTTTTTTAATCAAACTAATCTCTGTATCTTCACTCAACAATTTTAAGTTGACTTCTTTTAAATTGTCTGTATCAATCCCATCTTCCTTTAATTGCCTCAATATAGAACATATTCTGGCATGGGCGTATTGAACGTAAAAAACTGGATTTTCATTTGACTGCTCAACGGCTAAGTCCATATCAAAGTCAACAGCGCTGTCTGCCGAACGCATGTTAAAGAAAAATCTCGCGGCGTCTTTGCCGACTTCATCAATCAAGTCTCTCAATGTCACCATCTTGCCTGTCCTTTTTGACATCCTCACTACTTCTTTGCCTTTCATAAGTCTTACAAGCTGCATCAAAAGCACATCAAGCCTATCAGGGTCAATACCCAGTGCTTTCATGGCGCCTTTCATCGGTGCCACATGTCCATGATGATCGGCGCCCCATATATCGATGACCCAATCAAAGCCACGAGTTACAAATTTATTCTTGTGGTAGGCTATATCAGATGCTAAATATGTAGGAAAGCCATTAGCCCTTACTAATACATCGTCTTTTTCAGCGCCAAAAAGCGTCTCTTTAAACCAAAGAGCACCATCTTTTTCATACGTATAGCCTTTTTCCTTAAGTTCTTCTATGACTGATTCTACTTCACCGCTTTCATGCAGTGTATTTTCAGAAAACCATACGTCGTACTCTATCCCGTACGCTTCAAGGTCCTCTTTAAGTTTAGCTATGTTCTTTTTAAGTCCATACTGTATTAATGCTTTTCTCCTTTCTTCAGGATCTGCATCCTTATACTTGTCACCGTATAGTTCTAAAAATTCTTTTGCTCTTTCAATTATATCGTCGCCGTGATAACCGCCCTCAGGTACTTCTGCTTCTACACCCAATAATTGCAAATAGCGTGCTTCCAATGATAATCCAAATTTTTCTATCTGATTGCCTGCATCGTTTATGTAAAACTCTCTCGTGACATCGTATCCTGCGTAGTCCAATATAGATGAAAGCGCATCGCCTAATGCACCACCTCTGGCATTGCCCATGTGCATAGGTCCAGTTGGATTTGCTGATACAAATTCTACTTGCACTCTCTTGCCATTTCCAATATTCACTCTGCCATAATCTGAGCCTTTCTCTTTTATAAGCATCAATGCTTCAACGTTATAATCATCATTCAAGTAAAAATTCATAAACCCTGGACCAGCTATCTCTACTTTTTCAATCATGGTGCCTTCAAGTTTAAGCCCATCTTTAATTATCTCAGCGATCTTTCTTGGCGGCATCTTTGCAGATTTCGCCATTATCATAGCTGTGTTTATAGCTAAATCTCCAAATTGTTTTTCTTTAGGCTCCTCTATTTCCACTGATGGAATTTCTTCAATATTTAAAAGACCATTCTTTTTAGCTTCCTCTATAGAGTTCATCACCATTTCAGTTATCTCATTTTTTACCTTTTGTACGATATTATCCAAATCAATTAACCTCCCGCACCGTTAAATGTAGTTCATTATCGCTTAATACTCTTTTATCTAAATCAATGGCATATTTGAGTTTCAACTCTCCACCATTTTCCGTCAAATTTACTTTGATTTCATCAGATTTTACGCCAAGCATTATATTGCCATAAGGTGTCACATAGTTTGATTCATGCCTCGTGTTCTTTTCAAATACCATCTTTGATTGATTGTCTCCAAATCTCATTAATATTACTGAATCTTGGCCAACTTTCAATGTAGTAGTCGTCTTGTCTAAACCGGAAAGTTCCGATTCATCGTACTTTATATAGTAGTATTCACCTTTTTTCAAAAATTCACCCTCTGTAATAAGCTCTATCGTATCTGTCTCATTTTGAGCATTCTTCTGTGTGCCTTTAACTGTAATCAAAGCTTTTTTCAAGCTAAACTCCCCTTTACCAGTTTGTACATTTTTCATTGTATGCAGATAAAGCCAATTGTATAAGCTCATCAATCAGTTTGCTGTATGGTTTTCCTGATGCCTCCCAAAGCTTAGGGTACATGCTGATTTGCGTAAATCCCGGGATCGTATTTAGCTCATTCAAGTAGACTTTACCTGTATTTTTGTCCATCAGAAAATCTACCCTGGCCATTCCTCTCACGTCCAATGCCATATACGCTTTTATTGCTAAATCTCTTATCTCCTCCATCTTAGCATCAGGTATAGGCGCTGGAATGAAAAGTTTCGATGCTTCATCAAAATACTTTGCATCATAATCGTAAAATTCATGTGCTGGAACAATCTCACCAGCGACAGACGCTTCAGGATTGTCATTGCCTAAGACAGAGCACTCAATCTCCCTTGCATCAATGCCTTCTTCTACAATAATCTTTCTATCATACTTTGCTGCAATTTTCAAGGCATCAATTAGCTCACCTTCATTGTGAACTTTTGTTATCCCTACACTTGAACCCATATTTGCAGGTTTTACAAAGCAAGGATATCCAATCTTTTGTGTTATTTCGCTTCTTATCTTGTCATGTTTATCTACGTCATTTAGATCTTTTCTGTATACAACCGTAAATTTTGGAGTTGGTATGCCAGACTCTAAGAATATCCTCTTTGAAAAGACTTTATCCATGCACAATGATGATGAAAGCACATTAGGCCCAACATACGGCATCTCAAGAAGTTCTAAAAGACCCTGTACTGTTCCATCTTCTCCATTGGGGCCATGCAAAACCGGAAAAACCACATCAATCGGATAAAATTCATAGCTCCCGTCTTTAAATGCAATTATCCCCTTGTACATAGTGGAAGGCCCTATCAAAGCAGGCACAGCTTCTTTTTCCCATTCACCTGTGGCGATTTTGTCAACATCACCGCTGTATAAATACCATTGACCTTTTTTCGTTATGCCTACCATGTAAACTTCGTACTTTTCTCTATCTATATTGTTAATTATAGAAGTGGCTGAAACCCTTGATACTTCATGCTCTCCAGACTGCCCCCCAAACAATACAGCTACTTTAAGCTTATCCATAAAAGAATTCATTCCTTTCAAATAGTATACATATAATTAATTATGTATTATTTATTAATTATATTCTAACCCTTTAGAAATATGGATTCAAGCTTAAGTTTTTCAATATAGTAAAATATTAAGGCGGATAAATCCGCCTTAATATTTTAATTTGTCATTTCGCTTTTGAAAATCTCTTTAACAACTGTACTGCCCGCTTTTCTTACCAATATAAAAATTGTATTGTCGCCAGCTACAGAGCCAACGATATCATCGCATTTTAATAGATCTATCATCTCGGCTACGGCAGATGCCGCTCCAGACAATGTCTTTATGACAATGATATTTCCATTACATTTAATATCGACTATTGATTTTAAAAAATTGTTTTTAGGAAGACTGCAGTCTTCATTAAAAGCATATTTATATGATTTCATATCAGTGCTTGGAACTTTTATCAACCTTAGCTCTTTAATGTCCTGAGAAATCGTCGATTGTGTGGCTATAATTTTATTTAACTTAAGCTCCTCTATAAGCTGTTTTTGGTTTATTATTTCCTTTTCTCTTATTATCTCGATTATCTTAGATTGCCTTAAAGCCTTTTGATTATAAGCCATCATTATAAAAACCACCTTTATAAGTATCCACAGCACTTTAAATCTTTTAAGCTTTTAAATTAGCAAGTTTTCTTTCAGCGACAGGACTTAAGATTATGGAAGTTCCACTTATGCCCATCACTGCTAATTTCGCTTTGCTTAACGATGCTATTATCGATTTTCGTCCTGCCTTAGACTCTGCAAACATTATTGCCGCTTTGACCTTAGGCAACATTGAGCCTTCTGCAAAATGTCCTTCTTCTATATATCTTTTGGCTTCCTCTACCGTCAACAGCGATAAATTCTTTTGGTCTGGCTTGTTAAAGTTTATCGCAACTTGTTCTACAGCCGTAAGTATCATGAGAATATCCGCATTTAAAATTTCAGCTAATTTTTCAGAGGCCAGATCCTTATCTATAACTGCTGGAACGCCTTTCAAGCTTCCATCTTCATTTTCAATTACTGGCACGCCGCCACCGCCTACCGCAATAACCACATGTCCTGCATTGACAATCGTTTTTATCAATTGCTCTTCAACGATCTTTTTCGGCATTGGTGATGCGACAACTCTCCTATAACCTCTGCCAGCATCTTCTTTCATTACATATCCTTTCTCTTCCATTAATTTTTTAGCCTGTTCTTCAGTAAAGAATGAACCTACAGGTTTTGTCGGATTCTTAAAACCTGGATCATCTTTATCAACCACCACCTGTGTAACCACAGACGCAACGTCTTTATTGATTCCTCTTTTTATCATCTCGTCTCTAATCGCCTGTTGCAGGTGGTATCCAATGTAACCTTGACTGAATGCACCGCATTCAGGAAAAGGCATAACAGGTATATTTTTATTTACAGAATTAGCGGTTTCATACGTTGATACAATTTGTCCTACCTGCGGTCCATTGCCATGAGAAATGATAACCTCATGTCCATCTTCTATAAGATCTACAATTGCTTTTGCAGTGCTATGTGCTGTCTTAAGCTGTGCTTCTGCAGATGTATCTTTTGGATTTTCTTGAAGTGCATTTCCTCCAAGTGCTACAACGATTCTTGCCATGTTACTTTCTCCTCTCTACGGTGTTATTTTTCCTGTCGCAACTTCATAAATCATGATAATCGCTATTAAAACCATTATCGCCATAGATATGACTTCAGCTTTACTGACTTTTTCTCCTCTTTCTCTTTTAGCAATATAGTAAGGAATTATACCTATTGCATACATAATGAATGCGAGACCTAAGTAGGATATGCCTACAGCATAAATCACGTACAAAGAATATACAGTGGCTATCAAAGAAATTACCGTATCAACGACTATAGATTTGTCTTCATTGCATACTTTTAAAGAAAACAGTGCTGAAAAAAGATATGGTATAAGTATCAATGTAGTTGCCATATAATACAATGTATAGTATGCAGATTGTAATTTATCAGATAGCAATGATACCAAAAACATTTGTGTTAACACATTAGTCAAAATAAGTGAATTTATCGGCACTCCGTTTTTATTTTCTCTGGAAAACCACTTAGGCATAACCCCATCTTTTGCCGCTACGTAAGGGATTTCTGCAGCTAACAATATCCAGCTTAAAGTCGCGCCTAAAAGTGATACTATAAGGCCAAGCTTTACGATAACTCCACCAGCGCCTCCTAATATAGTGGCTTCAAGCACATTTGCCAATGGAGTGCTGGCTTTTGCTAAAACCTTTGCAGGCACAACGCCCATTGCAATTGTGGATATAAGCATGTAAATCAAAAGTGTAATCAAGATGCTTAAAACTGTTGCTTTACCTACTATTTTTTGAGATTCAGCTCTTTCAGACAATACTGTTGCAGCTTCGACGCCTATGAAGCACCACAATATGGTTCCCATGGCACCTTTTATCTGTCCTATTAAGCTGCTTGCACTGCCATCGGATGCAAGTGTCGTGGTCCAGTTGTGTACATTAAAAATTGGAACCTTGAAAACTATCAATCCAAATATGATAACTAAAATCAACGGAAGCAGCTTTGCAACTGTTACAATCGCATTTACGACACCAGCATCTTTAATTCCTCTTGTAATGATATAATGTATTATCCAAAGCAAAATTGAAGCAACTATGAAAGTAACTACTGGTTTTAACTCATGCCCTTTTCCAAGCAAGCTATTAAATGTTTTAAAAAGCAAAACCAAAAATGCAACGTTACCAAGCCAAGCACTTAACCAGTAACCCCATGCAGAATTAAATCCTACAAATTCTCCAAAGCCTGCTCTTGCATAAGAATAAATACCACCTGTCAAACTTGGTCTTTTATTTGCCAGCATCTGAAACACCAGCGCCAACGAAACTACACCAATGCCGCCAATCAGCCACGCAATAAGTGCTGACTGCGGATTTGATACACCAATAAGATCAGTAGGGCTATTGAATATACCTCCACCAATCATCGAACCCACGCCCAATGCTATTAAAAGCATCAGCCCCAACTTTTTTTGCTTCCCAACACTACCTTCCATACATTCCCCTCCTATACATTTATTTTTACAATGGGATAGGTTTGTAACCTAGCCCATTGTAAGATGCATCATAGAGTAGCAACCATCACTGCTTTAATTGTGTGCATTCTATTCTCGGCTTCATCAAAAACAACTGAATGTTTGCTTCTGAAAACTTCATCAGTAACTTCTCTAATATCCAGATTCATTTTCTCTTTTGCATTCTTAGCCATTGTCGTCTCAAAATCATGGAAAGATGGTAAGCAATGCATGAATATGACTTCTGGATTTTGTGTAGCTTTTAACATATCCATATCAACTCTAAAAGGTGTAAGAAGTTTTACTCTGTCAGCCAGTTTATCTTCTTCGCCCATTGAAGCCCATATATCTGTATATATGACATCAGCACCTTTAATTTTTTCAATATCATCCGTAACTTCAAGTATAGCGCCAGTTTCCTCTGCAATTTTATTTACCTCATCAAGAACAGAACTTTCTGGCCACAGCTCTTTAGGTCCGTATGCCACAAAATGCATTCCCATTTTTGCACAACCATAAAGCCATGCATAAGACATGTTATTTCTTGTATCACCTACAAAAACTATTTTCACTTTGTTAAGTGGTTTTGCTACATGCTCTTCAATTGTAAGCATATCTGCCAGTATTTGTGTAGGATGATCTACATCTGTAAGCCCATTAAACACAGGAACCCCAGAATATTTCGCAAGATCTTCAACAACCTTTTGCGCAAAGCCTCTATACTCGATTCCATCATAGAATCTGCCAAGAACCTTTGCAGTATCTTCCAGCGATTCTTTCTTACCCATCTGAGAACTGTTCATATCCAAATATGTCACATGTGCTCCTTCATCTAATGCAGCCACTTCAAACGCACATCTTGTCCTTGTAGATGTCTTTTCAAACAAGAGGACAATATTTTTCCCATCAAGAAGTTTATCTTTTAGTCCCTTTCTCTTTTTTGCTTTCAGATCGTGTGAGAGATCCAGCAAATACCTTATTTCTTCTGTTGTAAAATCTTTAAGTGTTAAAAAGCTTCTTCCTTTTAAGTTTATTGGCATAATAATTCCTCCTCAAATCTTTTAGTTTTTATCTTAAATTTTCTCTAACAAGAGGCATACTCATGCATCTTGGGCCGCCTCTACCCCTTGAAAGCTCTGCACTTGGTATTCTGAGAACCTTTATACCTCTTTTCTCCAACAATTCGTTAGACACATAATTTCTTTCGTATGTTACGACGACACCAGGCGCTATTGCCAGCGTATTAGATCCATCATTCCATTGCTCTCTACCTGAGATTATTGGATCACCGCCACCGCATTTTATAAGCTCGACATAATCCAATCCTAATGCGTTGCTTAAAATGTTTTCAAGTGAATTAGTATCATTCCTGTATTTAAGTGCACCGTCACTTCCGCTTGAAATTTCATAGACATTGAGATTTCCCTGTATGCCTGAATGTATTGTAAATTTGTCGTAATCAACCATTGTAAATACGGTATCCAAATGCATGAAAGAACGGGCTTTTGGAATTTCAAATACTAATATTTTTTTGAAGCTTGTTTTGCCATTTAATAAATTTTTAGCTAATATCTCAATTGCTTCCGACGATGTCCTTTCGCTACATCCTATTGCCATCACTTCATCTGATAATATAAGCTCATCCCCACCTTCGATGGAAAAAGGCATTGTCCTGTCATACCAAAGAGGAATATTCGCATCCTTAAAGAGATCATGATATTTATGAATGTACTTTATAAAAAGTGTTTCTCTCCTTCTGGCTTCAGTTTTCATTCTGCTTATAGAAAGGCCATTTCCAATTGAAGCGCCGATATCTCTGGTAAAGTATAGATTTGGCATCGGATCAAGATAAAATGGGTAATCATCTTTAATTATGCCTGTAAGAGAATTGACCTTTTTAAGCCTTACGTCATCTTTTCGTATTCCAGCAATTATCGTGTCAATCATTTCTTCTGTGTCCATGCTAAGAAGGTATTCTTTCAATGCATCCTTTAAAACAGGTAAAATTATGCCACTTTCATTCAAAAATTCTTCAATGAACTCGTTTTTGATATCATCGTCGTTTAAGACGTCTGCTATCAAATTTTCAACGTACACTACCTCTACTCCATTTTCTCGCAATACATCTGAAAATTTATCGTGTTCTTGTTGGGCAACTTTGAGATATGGTATATCATCAAACAAAAGCCTTCCCAAATAGTCTGGAACTAAATTTTCAATTTCTTTTCCAGGTCTGTGTAGTAAAACTTTTTTTAATACGCCTATTTCTGAATAGACGTTTATGCTCAAAGAATCGATACTGACACAGGATTCCATATTGCTACCTCCATTTCTAAATTTATTTATCATCATCTGTTCACCGCAATTATACATCTAAAACGCTCATCCAATAAAACAGCAATAATCTTAAAATATTTTAATTTTATATGATATGGTTTTCTCTGAGAGAAATAACGGTTTACCTCTTAAATATGCGTATATTCTCTGAAATTTATGTATTTATCCGATTTTTATAAAAAAATATGAATTTTTACTTGCATACTGATTGATTTTTATTCATAAATGTCTTTTAATGTCGCTACTTGTTACAAAATATACAAACCTATACAAACTTTTATACATTCACTGCATAAAATATTAATTCGAATTTTTTACAAAAAAATAACCAGGTTTTAAGCCCGGTTATTCTTGTTCAGAAAAATTTGATTTTTAATGATCTTATCTTACATTTAAAGTGCTGTGATATCTGCTGTACGCGAAATAAATGATTAGGCCTACTATCATCCATATTACAAATCTCGCAAGTGTCACCATTGGAAGATTGATGATAAGGTACAAGCTAAATATCATCGTAAGAGGCGCTACAATCCACACGAAAGGCACTTTAAACTTCCTTTCAGCATTTGGCATCTTTACTCTTAGAACCAATATACCAATTGATACAATGATAAAAGCGCTCAATGTGCCGATGTTTGTAAGCTCAATTATTTCATCTAATGGAAGAAATCCCGCAATAATAGCAGTCAAAACACATGTAATCAATGTATTTATGTGAGGAGTTTTGTACTTTGGATGAACCCTTGAAAAAACCTCTGGCAAAAGGCCATCACGTGCCATCACCATAAAAATCCTTATCTGACCATACAAAGTCACTAAAAGCGTCGAAACCATGCCTACAATAGCACCTGTAGCAACCAGTGCAGAACCCCAGTTAATCCCCACACTTAAAAGTGCACCAGGAAGCGCATTGTTTGGATCTATGTGTTTGAAAGGTACCATCCCAACCAATGTGATGGCAACCGCCATGTATATAACAAGAATCAATACTACAGCCACCATAAGTCCTAAAGGAACATCTCTTGTGGGATTTTTCGTTTCCTCCGCTGCAGTAGAAACAGCATCAAAGCCTACATATGCAAAAAATATGATAGCTGCTGCAGTCATTATCCCTTTAAATCCATACGGTGCAAATGGAGTAAAATTGGCCATCTTAATGTGGCTAAATCCTAAAAATACAAACAATCCTATGACAGCAATCTTCAAAAGAACTATCAAATTATTTACAGTGGCACTTTCCCTTACGCCAACGTACAAAATCCATGTTACAAACGCAGTAATCAAAATTGCAGGCAAATCCATGATGCCGCCAGAAATTGGAGGTGTAGTTATGACTTTAGGCAATGTTATGCCAAGGGTTTTTAAAAATCCGATAAACGTGCCGGACCATCCTGATGCCACAGCGCTTGCAGATATAAGATATTCCAAAAGTAAATCCCATCCTATTATCCAAGCAACTATTTCACCAAAAGCAACATAAGAATAAGTATATGTGCTGCCAGCTACCGGAAACATTGTAACCAACTCAGCAAATATAAAAGCAGCCAAAACAGCCGTCACACCACCAATTATATACGAGATAATCACTGCTGGACCCGCTTTTAAAGCACCTTCGCCAGTTGACACAAACACTCCTGTTCCAACGACAGAACCAATGGCCAATGCAGCCAAATCAATAGCAGTGAGTTTTTTGTTTAAATTCGTCTTCTCAGCAGTCTCAAGCAATTGATCTGCCGACTTCTTTCTGAATACATTCATCTAATATTGCCTCCTATGTTGTTTTTAACATCAACTTAATTTTTTAATATTTTCCCCCATTTGCGTATCGACTATTTTTTTTAATCTATCGATTACTTCTTTTACATTATCATCTTTGTCGACAAGCACAAAAATAGTATTATTTCCTGCAATAGTGCCTACGATTTCACTCCAGTTTAATTCATCAATTGCTTCAGCGGCACTTGATGCAGCACCAGACAACGTTTTAATTGCAATTATATTGCCTGAATAATCTACATCTACAATTACTTTAGATAAAAGCGATAAAAATTTATCCAATGTTATATTCTCATTTACATCCCTGGTGGAGTATTTGTATCTTTTCCCATCGCTGCTTAATATCTTTACTAACTTCAGTTCCTTTATATCTCTCGATATGGTGGCTTGAGTCACAATGAATCCTTCTTTTTGCAATTCATTGACTAATTCCTCTTGATTCTCAATATCTTTCTCTTTGATGATTTTTAATATCTTGTTGTGGCGATCCAGCTTTGTCATATAACTCACCTCAAATCTCTACAAAATTATTGATTATTTTTAAACATTTTTTACACAATAATTTTATCGCGTTTGCTATTAAATGTCTACAATTTTAGTTGAGCACTAAAAATTTTTTAAGTCATTATAGACGTTAAAAGGCCAGAGAAGAAATTTATCTTCCCCGGCCTTTCTGGGCTTTAATGAGGAGACTTAGAAGTTATTGTTCTGTACCATGCTTTCCTCGGCTTTCTTGATAGCAAGTTTTACAAGATTGCCGCAGTCACGAGATGATACACTTCCCCAACCTTCAGTCTTTACAATGTCGTAAACGCCTAACTCTTTTGCCAATTCCTCTTTCAGGTTATCTGACATGAGGCTATTGCGACGTCTACTCATTTTCAATTCCTCCTTTTGGGCCCATTTATATTTTTCCTGTTAAGCTCTTTTTTATTCTAAAAGAAATTACATCGTCAGATTGCCTTGATTTGTCTTTATGACTTTTAAAATCTTTTCTTCAACGCCATTTTCCGCGTTGATGTATACATAAAATGTATCGCCGCTGTATGTTCCTTTAAATTCATAAGCCAAAACTTCTTTCCCTCCGTCCAATGGTATTATGCACAATCGGCTGCTTTCAATTTTCAAATTCTTGCTGACCTTGCTTTGCGCTTCAGATTCCGTAAGCTTCGGCTTTTCTATTTTCCTATCAACGTGTGACATATAGTATGATGTGGCATCAAATCCTACTATGTCGCCATTGTCCAATGCAATTTTTACTTTGACAATGTCAGGATAGATTCTTACGTTATCCTGAACAGGAGTAAAATTAAATTGGACCGTTCCATTGGCCTTTATAGAATAAGTATTTTCCATATTGCTGAAACCATGTGATTTTAAAAACTTCATAGCATAATTTAACGCTTGTGTCTCTGATATGTTCACTTTAGAAACTGCCCTTTGATCCATAAGCCATATTACATGCCCGCCCTTCTTGCTTACATTCACATATATAGAAGGAGCGTTTTGAGGTGGCTTTAATTCTACTCCATACGCATCTATCTTTCCATTGTTAGGACTGTATTTAATCGCAGACGATACTGGCTTTCCTAAAAACCTTTTTGCTATTGACACTGCGTTATCGTACGAAACGTTGCTGCCAGTCAGTCCTTTGGGCGTTAACTTTGCTTGACTTTCAGAAAAAGGTCCATCGTATATAAGTGTTGGATAGTTAGACATCTGTTGATTTACAGTATTCATATTCACATTTAGTATTTTGCTGTCTATCTGGCTCATCTTTTGAGTGCCTTTTTTATTTAAGTTGTCTAAATCATACCCTCCTTGTATTTTGCTTCTTAAATCTTGCAAACTTTTGCCAAGATATACTGCGTAGTTGTGCAGCTCTGATATTGTCTTTAAATCTTTGTCCGTCAATTTTTTGCCGTCAGCGACGTTTTTTGAAAGGCTGTAAGAATAATCGCCGATTTGGGACAAAAACTTTGAAGTGTTGTCTAATTCAGGTTGACTTATGGGAAGCTGGCTTAAGTTTTCCTGCGCCTCAAAAGCCTGTCTCCATACATCGCTTAGAATTGGTATTGTCGTATTTTCCTGAGATGAAACCATCAACTTGCCTGTTGATGTCTCTATATTTTCTATGCTGTTTACAAGCTGATAAAAAGACCTATCGTACTGTGCCTGTAAATATCTATGGTATGTTACTTTCTGCATGTACTGATTGTATCCCCATGCACCTACTACTAAAAGCAAAAGAAGCATCACGACTGTTGATATTCTCTTCATTTACATCACCTACCTTGCAAATATATGGTTGCCAATCTGGGTTATTATTGGCCTGTTAAAAATCCAGTAATTTTGTACTCTCGATGCATTGTAGTAGTACAGTGCTCCACCTGTTGGATCCCATCCTGCTATTGCATCCTGAGCTGCTCTTATGCAGTCTTGAGTTGGAGGAAGCCACATTTGTCCATCATCAACCGCAGAAAATGCTCCAGGTTGGAAAATCACGCCTGCAATTGTATGTGGAAACATCGGTGACCTTACTCTGTTCATCACAACCGCTCCAACGGCTACTTTGCCTATAAAAGGCTCACCTCTCGCTTCACCGTTTATAAGCATTGCCAAAAGGTATACGTCATCGTTTGTAGTCGTTGATGTTGCTGGAGTGTATGTACTTGATATTGAAGTGTATTTGCTAATATTAAATCCCAAGGCTACCTTCGTCTGATCGTCCACAATCCCAGTCACATTAAGTCCATTATTAGCCTGAAATTTTCTCACAGCCAGCCATGTTCTGACTCCGAAAAATCCATCTACAGGCCCATCGTAATATCCCCAATCTTTTAACCTTGATTGAACTCTCGATACGTCTGAGCCAGAATTGCCCCAGTACAAATTTGCCATTGTCTTCATGGACATGTTTAATGTGCTTAACTCGACACAAAAAGTCGTAAATAATATTAATATAAGCAAAACTACTTTGACTCTTGAAATGGAATAGTTTTTCATCTGTCTCCTCCTCTACAAATTAGTATTTGTAGATATTTTTTGTAGAGAATCAAACTTTATACACGTGTCCCAAAACTTTTATATGATCTATGTTTGGATCTTCAGTGCCCTGAAGCTGACAATGCTGCCTTTTAAGCAGCTTTACCCTTTCAATTATGTCTTTTGTTATCCTCTCACCTGGGCAAATCATTGGTATCCCCGGCGGATATGCCATGATCATCTCCGCACATATTTCACCTTCTGCATCATCCAAAAGAATTGACCTGCTTTTGCTATAATACGCATCTCTCGGAGCAACGATGACTTCTGGCCTTATTATGTTTCCTGTTGTTATTTCACCGCTGTTTTTATTCATTTTGGCAAATTCCTTTAAACTGTGTATTAGATGCTCTACATCATCCTTTTCATCGCCAAGGCTTATTATTGCCATTATATTGCTAAGATCCGCCATCTCCAACTGGATGTGGTATTTAAGCCTCAATTCTCTCATTATCTCGTATCCCGTCATGCCTGTCTTTGATACATTTATGACAAGTTTAGTTGGATCTAACATATATGGGCTCATTATATCCTTTTGAGTAATGGCTTTTAACCCATCTATCTTGTTGATTTCCTCACGAGCGTATTCCGAAAATTCTATGACTTTCATGAGCATTTCTTCACCTTTAGTAGCCAACTGTTTTCTCGCCACATCCAGTGATGCCATCAAAACGTACGAAGCAGACGTAGATTGCAAAAGGTTTAAAATGGACTTTATTGAAGACACTTCTACTCTATTGCCCTTAGACAAAAGAAGAGAGCTTTGTGTCATTGAGCCACCCGTTTTATGTATGCTAAGGGCACAAATGTCAGCGCCCAGTGTAATACCACCACGAGGCATGTCAGGATGAAAATAAAAATGGCTTCCATGCGCTTCATCGCACAAAACCGCCATATTATTCTCGTGTGCCACATTGATTATCTTTTCTAATTCTGAAGTAATGCCGTAATACGTAGGATTCAATATGAGAACTGCTTTAGCGTCAGGGTTTGCTAAAATTGCCTCTTGTACCTTGTCGGCGCTAATTCCTAATGCTATATCCAAATCTTCATCTATTTCAGGATACAGGTAAACAGGTACTGCACCTGATAGAATGAGAGCCGAAAAAGCTGATTTGTGAGCATTTCTCGGCATGATTATCTTGTCACCCGGCTCTGTAACTGCCATTATCATGGCTTGTATTCCAGACGTAGTGCCATTGACCAAAAAGTAAGCATAATCTGCACCAAAAGCCTGTGCTGCAAGTTTATGTGCTTCTTCTATTACGCCTATTGGATTAGCAAGATTATCCAAATCCTCCATGCTGTTGACATCAATGCTCATCACTGCACTTCCAACGTATTGAGTAAATTCTCTATTTCCCTTCCCATGTTTATGCCCTGGAACATGAAAGGCATACACATTTTCCTCTACATAATTTTTTAGCGCCTCAAATAAAGGCGCATCATTCTGTGTGTACTTCGTCATCTAAGTTTTCCTCCTAATCTTTTAATGCCATTTTTATCTCGTTAAAATACCTTTCCAATACTTCCACGACTTTAAATTTCACCTGTGGTTTTTCTGTCTCTATCATGGACAATTCATCTTCTGACAAGAACCTGCTTAATTCTCTCTTTGTCTCATCGCTTGTAAGCCCATGTGTTATATCGATAAAACACAGTGGCGGAAACATCACACACCACCAATTTTTCCCTTCGCCTTTACCTATGACGATCCTAAGTGCATTGTAATTTCCTGCAGGCAGTGTGATCGTTCCGTAGTATTTTGTAGGAAAATCAAAGCGACCGTACATTACTTTGACACCATAATTTTTTCCATTGGCGTAAACAGTATCTTGCGCTATCTTTTGTATGTATGGTATGTTCTTCTTTATTATTTCTTCTGACTCCTTTAGATTTGTCACACCGATGAATCTGTCGTTCATGTTTTTGATTACAGCATCTCTCACTTTTAGCTTTAGGCTTTGGTCCTCTTTAGAATCGCTGTTAGCTATAACGTGAAATCTTATAAGCTTATTTGAGATATCTTTTTTCATGGCGTATGTGTCATCGTTTTTACTTATCTCAAAGAAAAATACTGTAGAAATTATCAGAACAATTGCAATAAGACGCTTCATTATGTATAATCCCCCAATTATTTTTATTTGACAATTACAATTAAAATTGCCTTCGATTTCAATTATTGCCAAACAAGATGAGAATTATACAAAATTTATCTAAATAAGCCTATCCTCCTAATGTGGGCAGTCACAACCGGCTCCACCACAACATCCGGAAATTTCTCATTCCAAGTTGGCCCAACTTTGCTCCAAAGGGAAGGATTGTACTTCTCAATGTAGTCTCCTACACCTATCATATCGACTTTTAAATCCTTCTGAAATTTTTTAAGTGATTCATTTATCATTTTTTCAATGACGCCGTCGGCTTTTTTCTCCATTGTGCTTAATACATTTGTGTCAAACATCTCCCCATGTTTTTGAAAACTGTATTCCGTCACTTCTCCTTCAACATCGTATTTTAATTTGTATATTATCTTTCCGTTTTTCTCAATAACCTGTCTTTTCATAACGGTATTTGTGATGTTAAATGGCACCTTTACTTCCTTACCGTCCGTTGTAGGCATGTCAAACGTAATGTCTCCACCTTTGACAAAGCCCATAAGCCACATGTACCCCATGTTTTCCCCATCTGACAGCCATCCTGCCAGTTTGTAATTTTTTATGATGGCAGAACCAGCAATTTTCAGTTCATCTTTTCCCGCTGATATGACTGGAATTATGGCGTTTCCATTTGTGTCATGCAACGATTTGGTTATTTTATTGTAATCTATATTAGGAAATATTGACGTCCTGTTGTACTGCTTGAATATATCATCAATATACGCACCAATATCTGGATCAAATTTATAATTTTTAAGCAGTATATCTTGTGCCTTGCCATTTGCCACCAGCAACCTTAACTTCCTGCTTAGTTCGTAGCTTCTATCTAAAGTATCCAATACTTCAAGAAATTTATCCCTATTGCTGACTACATCCTTGCCTAAAATCACAGCTTTCGTATGACCTAAAAAAAGCCTTTTATCAAGCCTTGTGCTCACATGACGGGATGCAGAAAAGACTGTATCCCCAATTTCTGATATGGAGAAATTAGGCTGCCCACCGCCACCACCGCCGCCACCTGCAGCGCTGGACACCTGTTTTACATTTGGAAACTGGAAAGTCACCACATAATTTTTGGCTTGATTCGACGTGTCAATCCCTATGGCCATCACAAATGCTCTGTCCTCAATCTCAACCTTGTCCCAGCATCCTGTCAAAATTAATGGTATAATGAGCACCAAAATAAAAATAAATTTCTTCATTGCTTTTCACCTCCATGCCTTATTTTCACTATAGTACACATTAACAAAGGAAGGATGATCACAAAAAACAGAGCTAAATATATGGCGTATGACGCGTATCTGTATACCTCTACAATTGATTCAGGTATAAGTGCCATAAAGTATATGATGGGTATAAGCGGTATAACAAGATATGAATGTTCTCTTGCCTTTATAAGCTTTGACAAGCTCAGTGTGGCGGCATAATGAAAAGCCGATATAGATGTAAATACTGCAAACGTCCAAATGCCCATTATAAGGCTTTCAAGATTTTCAATAAAAAAGCCTGGAAAGTTTATGGATTTTATGACTGTAAGCAATGGCCACAATTGGACACTTGTTTCCTTGTACCCGAATATACCTATGGTGAAAAACGTTATGTAAAGATAAAAAAATATTATGGAAAAAAATGATACATTTATGCTTTTTTTAAGCTTGTTTCCCAATTGGATATATGGAAATATGACGTACAATATTTCAAATCCGATAAAACTGTAGGTAGTCTGCAAAATGCCTTTTGCAAGCCTTAAAGGTGAAATCCTAAGCACAGGCAAAAAATTGCTTAAATCTATGTCTGTAATGGCTGGCAAAAGGATGATCATGGCAGGTATAACCATTACAGGAAAAAGTATCTCCGACATCCTTGCAATAGGTTCTATCCCATATCGCACAATGTACGCCGACGTGAAAAGCAGGGTTATCATTATAACCTCTATAGGAGTGCTATTCAGTAGGTATGACTTTGCGACTTCACCGAATATCCTTAAATTTAAACTGCAAAAAATCAAAAAATACACGATTAAGAATATTGTAAGCAAAATAGACACAGGCTTAGTCATAATTTTTTCGGAATACTCTACAAATGTCTCCGTCGGAAATTTTGATGCTACGAAACTTATAATCCTAGCAAATGTTAAAGCCACAAGTCCTCCTAAAAGTATCACAATAAGACCATTGGGTCCTGCTGCCTTGGCCACATCTGCAGGCAAGCTTAATACACCAGCTCCTAACATAGTGGTAAAAAGCAGTATAGAAAGCTGATTTTCTGAGATCTTGTCATTGTTTTTTATCATCATTATCCCTCCGGTCTACTTCTACGCTTTCGATCTTCTCCGGTCTTAAATCCTTCATCCGTTTTTTGTCCTGTGTGTCAAGTGTAGGAGGTCTCTTTTTAAAGACCATCAGCGGCGCTCTTATAATTGTATCTGCCAAATCGCTTAAATTTATCTCTACAAATGGAGATAAATAAGGAAGTCCAAAGCTTTTAAGTACGACCAAATGTGTCAGCATAAGTATAAATCCCAGCATTATGCCGTATAACCCCAATACAGCCGCTAGAATCATAAAAGCAAACCTTAAAAGCCTAAAGGCAATGGCAGCACTGTAACTGGGTATAGAAAAAGACGAAACGGCAGTAACTGCTACCACTATCACCATCAACGGACTTACGATTCCTGCCATTACAGCAGCCTGACCGATGATCAAGCCGCCTACTATGCCTATCGTCTGGCCTATTGGTACAGGAAGCCTTATGCCTGCTTCTCTCAAAAGCTCAAAAGTCGCTTCCATTATTAATGCTTCCATAAAGGCAGGAAATGGAACTCCTTGCCTTGTTGAAGCTATATAAAGAGCCAATTTTGTAGGTATCATGCCAGGATGGTATGATGTAAATGCTATATATATAGATGGACCTACAAGAGCAATGATTGCCGCCGTAAACCTTAGTATCCTGAGAAGTGAAGAAATCATCCATCTCTCAAAATAATCTTCAGGCGATTGGAATAGTGTGGCCAACGTTGTAGGTATTATTAGTGCAAATGGCGAATTGTCTATGAGTATGGCAATCCTTCCCTCCAACACTGATGCAGCAACTTTATCAGGTCTTTCGGTGTTAAGCATTTGTGGAAATGGCGAATGCCAATCTTCCTCTATAAGCTGCTCAATATAGCCGCTTTCTAAAACGCCGTCTATGTCTATCTGATTAAGCCTTTCTTTTATCAATGACAACAAATCTTTATTGACTATGTCATCTATGTACAGTAAAGCAATATCCGTCTTAGACCTTTTCCCTATCTGCATCTGCTTTATCTTAAACTTCGGATCCCTTATCCACCTTCTGACAAGAGCTGTATTTACCCTCAAAGTCTCAGTAAAACCTTCTCTTGCGCCCCTTACAACCATTTCTGTCTCAGGAGGTGCAACAGATCTCATCTGCCATCCTCTGCTGGATATAATGACAACTTTAGAGTGTCCATCTAAGAAAAGGGCCGTATCACCTGAAAGTATAGATGTTATACATTTGTCTAAATCGTCAATCTCCTTTATGTCACCACCAGTTATGGCCGCTTTTTTGATTACTTCATATATGTTCTTTTTAATCTCATCAATCGAAGGTCTTGCCTGCCTTGAATCAAGCATAAGGGAATGCATCACGTGCTCGTTTATGATGCCTTTGTCCACAAGTCCATCTACAAACACTAATTCCAGTTTGTGCTGGAATTCCTCACCAACCCAAAATTCTCTGTAAATTATATCATCAGAATCTTTTAACATATCCTTTATGTATTTTATATTTTCTTCAATGTCTTCTTTCACCTTTGGACTTTCTACATCTTTACCTTCCCTGTTATCATTGTTTTTATTTTTAAAAAGTTTATTAAAAAATCCCAAAAAAACCACCCCTTTCTCATCAAATCGGTGAAAATTTAATGATTATGTACATGATTGCATCAACTAAAAGATACGCTATGCCTATATTTCTGCAAACTTTTGAGTCTTTATCAAGCCCTTTTTTCTTCAAATCTTTGGGCTCAAACACCGATTCATAAAAACCTGTTATGAAAAGTACGGTAAACAAATACGCGTTAAAAACTTGTTTCAAAAAAAGAAATACATTCATCATATCCACATCACCTTTTTTAAGTATTTCACAATAAAAAAAATATATGCAAAAAAAATAGGCCTCCGCCTATTCTCATGCATATATATTAAGCTATATACTTATTTGCCATTTCTACGTCTTCATCCTTATCTACATCATTGCCTATCTCTGGGTATTTAGATATTACAGCTTTTGCGTTAATATTGAAAAGCTCTGATACCTTTCTCTCAAGCTGACTTATGGTTACGCGCCCAAAAGCGAACAGTATCAAAATCCTAAAGCCCAGCAACTGTCCTAACTTCCACGGTTTTTTCCTAAACGCTATAAATTGTTTTGCCGCTTCAATGCAAGCATCGACAATTTGAGGATTTATATAAAATATATTTCCACCGGTGAAAGTGCCTTCTTTGATTTTAGCGTAAGTCCTCTTTGCGTCTGGAAATTTCCTCTCGTTGTCCTCTCTTTTAACTATCGGATAACACAAATCCGCGTTCAAGGCTTCAGACTGCTCTACAAAGTCTATTACTGCCTCTTTTGTAAGCATAGGTATATCGCATGTCAATATCAATACGCGCCTGTCATTTTTAAAAGGCTCGACTCCTTTGACAACATTTTCTATTATGGAATTTCCTTGATCTATCAATATATCTATGCCATCTATACATTGCAGTTTTTCCCTGTCGCCTACTACAGCAATCTTATCTACTTTCCCAGAGCCTCTTAACGCATCAATGACATACGATATCATATACCTATCCTTTATCTTAATAAGAGCCTTTTCTGGAAGCTTCTCATCGCCAGTGCTTCCAGCCAGTATTAAAGCATTCATGATTCATTCACTCTCCATTGCTAAAATGCTTCATATCTTTCACTAAATCATTTTGAAAATTCTGTATGTGCTTCTCCGCCCACTTTTGAGCATTGTCAGAACTACGCATCTCCAATGACTCCAATATCTTCTTGTGCTCTTGATACAGCTTCTTTGATTTTTTAAAATCGCTTATATACCTTACTCTAAACCTATGAACATGCTCTTGAAGGTTGTTCATTATCTGAACCAATTTTTCATTTCTTGAAGCATTGAATATCAAGTCATGAAACTCCTGATCGTACTTAATCAGCTTTTCTACGTCGTTTTCTTGTATCCCCTCATAAAATTTGTCCAATATTTCTTTTAGTTTTTTTAGTTCATCGTCTGTTATCCTTTCAGCAGCAAGTGATGCCGCAAGTCCTTCTAAAGACTGCCTGACTTCAAACGCATTAAGCAGATCCTTCGTACTAAGATCTGACACATATGCACCTTTTCTCGGTACCATGACGACAAGCCCGTCTAACTCCAGCTTTCTTATGGCTTCCCTTACGGGAGTCCTGCTAACTCCCAGTTTCTCCGCCAACTGCACCTCCATAAGCCTTTCTCCTGGCTTAAATTCGCCTGTTATAATAGCATTTTTCATGTAATCAAATACGATATCCCTAAGCGGTTTGTAATTTTCTAATGGCAAATAGTTATTCATAAAGTTCTATCCCCTTATCAATAGTATTAGAAATACATGCATAAAATCCATCAGCCACAAAAGAATCATAAGCAATATTTATTTTTACACTATCATCAAAAATTCCGAATACCGTTGGCCCACTGCCACTCATAAGAGTGCCTAATGCACCTTTTTTAACCATCATCTTTTTTATATCGCCTATAATAGGATATTTTTTGATGGTTACCCGCTCCAAGTCGTTCCCCAGACTCATACATATATTCATGACATCTCCTGAGTTTATAGCGTCAACCATATTTTTAGTATAATTATTTTCTATGAAAGCAAGATTGTCATATTCAGTATACACGTCCTTTGTCGCTACGGATATATGAGGTTTTACTAATAGCAATTTCAAGTTGGGCGTATGTAAGTCTTGAAGCACGTCCCCTATACCAGAAGCCACTTTAGTACCACCATCTATGCAAAAAGGCACGTCGGCCCCTAAAGAAACGGCCAAATCTTTTAAGACAGACAACTTTACATTAAGGTTCCAAAGCTTGTTTAGAGCGACTAAAGTTGCCGCAGCATTTGAGCTGCCCCCAGCAAGTCCTGCAGCAATTGGTATGTTTTTTTTAAGTCTAATGTGAACACCGTATCCGCCAAATTCTCTTTTTAATAAATCCGCTGCCTTTATGATCAAATTGGATCTATCTGTAGGTACATCTTTCCTATTGCATTCAAGAACTATGTCATCATACATCTCAAATTCTAATTTATCATATAAATCTATCGATTGCAAAACCATCTCAACAAAGTGGTATCCATCATCTCTTTTCCCTTTGACATCAAGTGCCAAATTTATTTTTGCGTACGATTTCGCTTTTAGTTTGTCCATAACCAGTTCACTTCCACAAAAAATTTACGCTATAATATATATTATACATTATACACGAAAATCCTTCTACATATGTTTAAATCGATAAATAAATTTTCTCTATGAAATAAAATAAAGTTGGAATAAATCATGAATTCCAACTTTAGCTTAAACCTCATATTTTATTAGGTATTATAAGCTTTGAGCCAGCCAAAATCCTCTCGTCTTTTAATTCATTTACTTTAATTATTTCTTCTTTAGAAGTCCTGTACCTTTTAGCTATATCCCAAAGCTCATCGTCCTTTTGGACCATGTATATCGTGATGCTGTGCCTATTTTCTTCACTTCTTACATCTTCAACTTCCTTCGCATCTACAAGCACATCGTACTTGCTAATTTTAAAGGCATCTACAGTAGCATCGACTACAAACTTAAGTTCTGCCTCTTTCATGGCCATAATGTCATAGGTAATATGCGTTACTTTTAAATCGACGAAAAGATCTCCGTCATCTATTGGCACATCCAAAAACGTCTTAAACTGTGCTTCGTCTTTATAAGACATGGTGTTGCCGTTATCACCTATATATATGATGTTATAATCGATCACACCTTCTAAGATGGCTTTTCCGTCCTTTAAAGCGTAGTCTGAAAGGACAGGATATGCAACAACATCAATTATTCTACGGACATTGTTTCTAAATTCCACATTTTCTTTAAATATGGCTTGTGATTTAAAGCGCCCTTGCTGACTTATGGCTTCTATTCTCTCGATTACAGGCTCAACGTTTCTGTTGATGCCGTATATGTCTACCGGGATCTCAGTTTCATCTTTCTCTGTCACAATAGTATCAGTCTTTAAAACCAATTCTATGTCGATTATCCTGTTATCTCCGCTTTCATCAGGCAATATCTCTATGTTTTTCTCAATTATTCTTTCATACGTATTGGCATTCATATAGCTTAATGCGCCAGGCACGTCTATAAAATTAGCGTAATTTAGGTCACATTCTTCATAGCCGTACTCATCTTTCGAATCTCCTTCGTACACTATATACACATGAACGCTACCCTGTATTATGACGCGATTATCTGTTATTTTAGGCTCATCAGGCTTTATAACCATGTCAACTTTTAATATCTTAGAAACATTAGGTTCACCGTCAGAAATCTTAACTTGCTCTTTCAAGAAAGTCTCCGCACTGTTTTGCCCTACGATATTTGCTAATTTGATGGTCTTTTTCAGATATTCTATGCCTTCATCGCCTTGTATTCCCACTATGGCTTCTTTCTTTTCCTTTGCAAATGCTCTACCAGAAACGCTTACTATTGCTTTTACGTTCATCTTGCGGCTATTTATAAGGGAAAAATCTACATGTTCTACTCTACAATTGACGATAGATTTGCACTTTGAGTCAACACCGCTAATCTCTAAAAAATGCGTAAAATCCACAGACTTGTTAATTCGAAGGAGTTTTTTGTCCTTGTCAGCCACGTATAATATGCTTAGCTTAAGCTGCCCATCAACTTGAATCTTGCCGTCGCTTTCAACAACGTCGTTTATTACAGATTCCCCTAAAACCGCAATCACATTTATGGCATCAGGCATATCTTCCGGTACTATTACATCGCTTTCTATAAGAGCCTGACTATCTTCCCCGCCTACAAATCTGTCATAACTTATGGGATTTGTCAATGCACCTTGTAACATTTTTTTACCTCCTCGTATTAAATATATGATCAAATATAGAAGCTATATTTATCTAATATAATAATATAAAAGGAGGTATAAAAATATGCTAAAAACAAAAACCGATTGTTATCGGTTTTTGCTACATACATCTTATTTCTTTTTCACCTTTCATAAGTGTAAGCTCAACTGTATCTGTTAAAATGTCAGAATAACTATATGAGACCCTGCGGGTTGTTCCATGTCCATCTATGACAATAATAAAAATACTGGGATATGTTTTTTCTAAAAATCCTTCACGGATTATTGTCTTCTTTCTGCCACCGTTAGTTTTTAGCCGGACTCTGGCGCCAACATGGTCATCCAGCTTCTTTTTAATCTCATGTAGGGCTAATCTATCGGCCAATTTTATCACTCCTTACAAAATTCTGAAAATATTATAACACATTTTTCATCCTTTGTCAAATAAAATATATTATTATACCAGTGAAAATGTAGTTTGTCAACAAATCAATTCATGCTTAAAAGCACAAATAAATGCGCTAAATAGAGAATTATCCGGCATAAGCCGGGAAAAATTAATAGCGAGTCAGTTGACTCGCTAAAATTTAGCCTTTGGAACGCCATATCTGAATTTCCCCATCGTCTGCAGTCCGCCAATCCCTGCTGAACCTGTGATGGTGTCTTCTATAAGCTCTTCGATTTTTACTATCTCATTTATATGAGCGTAAGCTACTTTTTCACACACTAAAACAGGATCAAGGCAATGTATCAGCACTCTTTCAGGTGAACTTGCGTAATTTGCTCCAGATGATATTAAAGCTTCATAATTAGACTGGCAAGCACCTGCAAAAATCACCAAATCATCCAGAGATGGCTCATAGCTTCTGGCCTTTTTTACAGCTTCTACAAAATATTTTGAGTTTCTGTAGTTGTTTAGATCTGAATAATTTCTGGTGTTTTTTACGCCATCATGTCCTGTCAGCACCAGAATATCCGGTTTGTATTTATTTAGTAAAGCCACCACTTTATCAGGCTGCTCTTTTTCATCTACTATTTCTCCATAAGCCACTATATTTGCCTTTTTGTATGCATCTAAGCAAATATTCAGATATCCTTCATCGCCGTCTATATGGAGAACCGTACCAGGTTTGCCGTACGGCTCACTTCGGTTTGATCGCATCACATTCGATTTCCTCAAATCTTTTGATTGAGCAATCTTTTTAATTATATAATTTGCCTTTCTCTGATATGGTTCATCGTATTCGTTAATTCTGGTCAATGAAGCTGGCATAAGATCATCTTCAGGTGCATCAGCAACAATTCGCATATTTAGTCCGTGCAAAAGGTAATGTCTTGTTCCTCTATTTTCTATAACATCTATAACTTTAAACAGTAAATCAAAACCGTGTGATTTCCTCACTACTATGTCATTGACTTTAAAAGGCATAAAGATCCCCCCACAACATTATAGTCATTTTCATATACTATAATATGCAGGGTTCTATATACTTGTTATATATTATTCTTCCATTTGTTTTCCTAAGAATGTAGCGGCTGTCTCAGCTATCTTGGCCTCGACATCGGTAAGAACAACACCGCTTTCTCTCGTAAAGATTATTACAGTTCCAATCGTATCACCTCGTGAAATAATCGGAACTATAACCTGTGATACAGGCATAAATTCCTGTCCTTCTGCTATTGCAATAGTGCCTTTGTCTTTTCCTTCGCCAAGTATGACAGTTCTTTTTTCCTCCATGTACTTTTCCAATTCTGGACTTATGGGTTTGTCAATCAATTCTTTCTTAGGCATACCTGCCACAGCAATGACATTGTCGCCATCTGTTATGCAAACAGGTTGCTTTGTTGATTGATATATGCTGTCTGCGTATTCTTGTGCAAAGTCTCCAAGTTCACTTATAGGAGAGTACTTCTTTAATATTATTTCACCTTCTCTGTCAGTGAAAATCTCTAACGGATCACCTTCTCTAATCCTCAATGTCCTTCTTATTTCCTTTGGAATTACAACTCTTCCAAGGTCATCTATTCTTCTAACAATTCCAGTCGCTTTCAAATTATGTACCTCCATTTCCTGAAATTTTAAGTTCAAGATTAGTATTTATGTATTTCCATTATTTTATACATAAAAAAAGACACTTCTTTAAGTGTCTTTTATATTGTTACTTTTATATTTTGCGGAAATTTCTCAATCTTAGCTGCCTTTTTAAGAGCTTCTGATTTCTGATTAAATATGTCCTGCTTTTTGTTGTTTTCCAAGTAGGATATTATGCTGCTTTTTGCTTCATCAAAAGACTTTGTGTACTTTTCTTCTGATTTAATTATATGGTATCCATACTGTGTCTTGACAGGCTTTGATATCTCTCCAGGCTTTAGCGCAAATGCAGCATCTTCAAATTCCTTTACCATTGTGCCTCTTGTAAACTCTCCAAGTTCACCGCCATTGTCCTTTGTAGAAGTATCTATCGAATATTGCTTTGCAAGATCCGCAAAGTTAGCGCCCTTCATAAGCTTATCGTATATTTCATTAGCGGTTTTCTCGTCAGAAACTAATATATGGCTGGCTTTAACCACCTCAAACTGACTTTTATTGTCGTTATAGTATTTTAAAGCTTCACTATCAGTAACTTTTACATTTTTAGTCCAACTATCTACAAGCTTGTTTATAAGGACGTTGTCCTTGGCCATTTCTTTGGTGACTTTGCTATTTGTGGCTTTTTCCGCGTTGTATTCATCGGTTATTTCTTTGTCCGTCGCTGTAAACTTCTCTTTTTCAGCTTCTTTCAGCAAAAGCTTCTCCAGAATCAAATTGTCCAATACAGAATTCTCAACTACGTCAATAAACTTTTGCTCATTGTAGTTTTGATTCCAAATGTCTTTAGTGTACTGCGGATCGCTTTCTATCTGCGCCTTAACCTGATTAAACGAATCTTGATATTCTTTCAGCGTTATATCTTGTCCATCAACTTTTGCAACGATGTTTTTGTTTACACCACAGGAAGTCAGTGTGGTAAGTGCCAATGTCAATGCTAAAAATGCTCCTAATCTTTTAAGCTTCAATGCATTCATCCTTTCACATTACTATTTATATACTCATTATATATCAGTTTTAATTTATCTGCAAACATTTAATCTTGCTGACCAAATCGATCAATTCTTTCAATAAGTTTTCCTTTTTGCCATATTTATAGGTGATGTATGGCGGAATTTGACCTGAAAACATTATTTTACCTTTAAATTCATTGACTAAAGCATCAACTATGCTTGAATTTATAGACTTATTGTCCTTAAACTTCAAGATTACGGAATTTCCTCTTTCAGTAATCTCCAATATGTTTGCATCTCTTGCCAGCGCTTTTAAATAAGCCACATCTATAAGAGCTTCTACAGCTTTCGGATACTCTTTAAACCTGTCAATAAGCTCGTCCTTTATGTCTTCAACGTCTTTTTCATTTTCGATGGAAGAAATCTTTTTATACATTTCAAGCCTTTGATTTTCATCTTCAATATAATCCTTATCTATATAAGCGCTAACTTTAATGTCGATTGCTGTATTGGGCTTGTCTTCTTCAGGTACTCCTTTTAAGCTTTTGATTGCCTCGTCCAGAAGCCTCAGGTACATGTCATACCCTACAGCATCTATATGCCCATGCTGCTCAGCTCCTAAAAGATTTCCAGCACCTCTTATCTCTAAATCTCTCATGGCGATTTTAAACCCTGAACCAAACTCCGTAAACTCCTTTATTGCTTCAAGCCTTTTTTCTGCCACTTCTGTAATAACCTTATCTTTCCTGTAAGTAAAATACGCATAAGCAAGTCTATTTGACCTTCCTACCCTTCCTCTCAATTGGTACAATTGAGAAAGCCCCATCTTATCTGAATCATACACTATTATGGTATTTACATTTGGTATGTCCAAGCCCGTTTCAATTATTGTGGTACACACTAATATGTCGTATTCCCTGTTTAAGAATCCTATCATGATATCTTCCAGCTTTCCTTCATCCATCTGACCATGTGCAACAGCAATACGAGCTTCAGGCACCAGCTCTTTTAAAATCGAAGCCATTCTTTCAATGCCATCAATTCTGTTGTAGACAAAATAAACTTGTCCTCCACGCCCCAGCTCCCTCAAAATCGCATCTCTTATTAGATCTTCATTAAATTCTACCACGTACGTTTGAACTGGATACCTATCTTCAGGAGGATTTTCCAATACGCTCATATCCCTTATGCCTATAAGGGACATGTGAAGTGTCCTTGGAATAGGCGTAGCAGAAAGAGATAACACATCAATGTTTTCCTTCAACTTTTTAATCTTCTCCTTATGTTTCACACCAAATCTCTGCTCTTCATCTATGATTAAAAGGCCAAGGTCTTTAAACTTCACATCGTTTTGCAAAATCTTGTGTGTCCCCACCAGGATGTCTACGGTACCTTCGGCTACCATTTTAATTATTTGCGATTGTTCCTTGTTGCTTCTAAAACGAGAAAGCATCTCAATTTTGACTGGAAAATCCTTAAACCTCTGCACAAAATTGTTGTAGTGCTGTTCAGCTAATATCGTCGTGGGACACAAAAAAGCCACCTGCTTCCCATCTGCAACAGCTTTAAACGCAGCCCTAAGTGCTACTTCTGTCTTGCCGTATCCCACATCACCACAAAGCAATCTGTCCATAGGTTTATCGCTTTCCATATCTTTCTTTATTTCTTCTATACACCTAAGCTGATCTTCCGTTTCCTCGTATGGAAACCTTTCTTCGAAGTCTTTCTGCCACGGCGTATCTTTAGAAAAAGCATATCCTTTCATTGTCTGCCTTTTTGCGTACAGCTTAATCAAGTCCTTCGCTATATCTTCAACGGCCTTTTTAGCTCTTTTCTTAAGCTTAGACCAATCGCTGCTGCCTAACTTATTTAGTTTTGGTGGTTTATCTTCTGGCCCTATGTATTTTTGCACCAAATCCAACTGTTCAACAGGTACAAACAACTTGTCATCGCCAGCATATTTTATTTTAAGGTAATCTTTCGTGACACCGTCAACAGTTATTTTCTCTATTCCTTCATATTTGCCTATGCCATAATTTACATGGACCACGTATGAACCAACAGTAAGCTCTGTAAAATTCTTAATCCTTCCATCACTTTTAACTTTAACGGATCTTTTAGGTCTCCTTGATTGGCCAAAAATCTCAACATCGCTTATTAAAGCAAACTTGGCATCTACGTACTCAAATCCTTTGCTTATTGTGCCTGGATAAATTAACACACCGCCTTCTGGTATGTCGTACTCTTCGTCTTCTATAATAGGAACTTCTAATCCATATCCTATAAGGGAATTTCTCAATAATTTTCCTCTCTCTAAATTGCTGGAAAGCATGACAACTTTATAGCCGGAACTTTTGTAAAACTTAAGATCCTCTGCCAAAAGATCCAGCTTTCCGTGAAAAGAGTGCATCGTTCTTGATACAAAATTAACGATTTCTTTTGCCTGTATATTTTCATCAGACTTTACAATTGTGTTCATTAAAATTAGAGATTTATCTGAAAGCTTCCTTAGGATGTCGTCATAACCAAACAAAAGGTTTGACTGCTCAGGTATGACTTCTCCAGACAAAAGCAGCGACTTAAAATTTTCATTAAACTCTTTAACAATGTTTGAGGCCCTTTCTTTTACCCTTAAATTCTCATCTACTATTATAAAAGCATCATCGAAATAATCAACGATGGAATAAAGATTATCGTAAAAAAAGCCTATCAATTCCCCTATATTTGTTACATTTCTGGTCTCAGAAATATTCTCCATCATTTCGTCAAACTTCTTCTTGAGCTTTTCTGCCCTACCGCTTTGTGTCTCTTTTATCTTAGAAATGTAGGAATTTACCTTGTTGCTTAGATTGGTAAGCCCCTTTTTGATGTTCTCATCTTCCAAAATAAACTCTCTGGCAGGAAACAACTCAACCTCGTCTACATTGTCCAAAGACCTTTGCGTAAATGTATCAAAGCTTCTTATAGAGTCAATTTCATCGTCAAAAAGCTCTATCCTAAAACCTTCTTCTTCCATAGGAGAGAAAAAATCAATTATACCGCCACGTATGCTAAACTGCCCTTTACCCTCCACCATAGGGACTCTTTCATATCCCATGTCGATAAAAAACGATGAAATCTCATTTAAGTCCAACTTATCGCCAATCTTGTACTTCCTTTTATACTTTAAAAACACGTCTTTAGACGCAACTTTGTTTAAAACTCCATCTATTGAAGCAACAAATGCATAAGGCTTATCGTCAATGATTTTCTTAATAGCAGCAAGTTTTTTGCCTGTGATGTCTAAACTGGACGCATCCACTTTGTAAAAAAGCGCATCTCTCGATGGAATCAAATATGCATCGCCATTTAACAGTGAGCTTAAATCTTCATGCATCAATTTAGCTTCCACATCGTTGTATGTTATGAAAAGCACTTTTTTATTTAACTTCTTTACAATGTAGTGTGCTATGTGTGCTTTTTGAGAATCAGTTAATCCGTATATTAAAAGCGGTAGTCTCTCCTCTTTAAGAGCCTCATTTATTTCCCCAACCTCTCTCAAATTTTCTATCGGCTTTATAAACAATGCAATCACCTCAACATAATCCAATTCCAGCACCCATGAATGACGGCTGTCATAAAGATAGCAGCATATATATTTACATGTCTTAAAACGTAAAAAGCAACAACTCCAAAAACAAGGTGTGTGACGATGCTTAAAACTGATGCCTTAAAATTTATTTCTTTTGGTGATGCAACAAAATCTTTAAAGGCTTCCACAACCCCAAATACGAAATGAGCACCAATGACACTGCCAAAGATGTATCCCATGACAGTTTTAGACGATTCCTCAATAAGTGGCACGCCGTATATTACAGCTTTGTCACCGTACATATCCACAACAAGTTTATTCAAAAAGTAGGACAAAATTGCGCTTATAAAACCACCTACGATAAACATATATTGTTGCCATTGTACAAATTCATGGCATGTTCAACTCCATTCTCTATTATATCCAAAACAGCATTTGCCGCATTATCGATAGAATTTGTAACTATGTCCATATCCCTCTCCTCAAATCTACCCAAAACATGCTCTATCATGTCGCCTTTAGGCTTTCCTATGCCTAATCGCACTCTTGGAAAGTCCTCGCTATTTAATATATATATAATCGATTTCATTCCATTATGCCCACCTGCACTGCCTTTCTTCCTCACTCTTATTTTACCCACATCCAGGTCTTTATCATCGTATACCACAATCAAATTAGAAAGTGGCAATTTGTAAAAATCAACTATATCGTAAACAGCTTCACCACTGGAATTCATAAATGTCTGAGGCTTCTGCAGCACTATTTTTTCTCCTTTATAAAGTCCTTCACCGATCAATGATTTGAACTTAATTTTTTTTACAGCTATATCTAACTTTTTAGAAAGACTATCTATCACTTCGAAACCTACATTGTGCCTCGTCTTTTCATACTCTTTCCCGGGATTCCCAAGTCCTACAACAATGTACATCATAACCCCTCCAGTCATGCTATTTTTTATTATATCACAAAAAACGGCGAAAAAAAGTTCAAGTTTAACAATAAAAAAGTTCCTTACCAGCGGGAGGAGACTGGTAAAGAACTATTTAGCGTTATTTACATTTTATTGTGCATTTGAACTGCTCATAAGCTTTACTTTTGTGCTCATGGTCCTGCCATTTCTCCAGAATGTAACAGTTATCGTGTCGCCAACTTTATGCTTAGTTATTATGCTTTGCAGCGCATCAAAAGTCTGTACTTTTGTGCCATCTACTGCTGTTATCACATCACCTGGTTGAAGTCCGGCTTCATCAGCACCGCTTCCTTGCTGTACTTGCGCTATATAAAGTCCAACTGGTATATTGTACTGCGCTGCATCTTGTTGTGTTACTTCTTGTACGCTTACACCCATCATTGGTCTTTCTACATATCCGTGTTTTATCAAGTCATCTATTATAGGTTTTGCTTCATTTATCGGAATCGCAAATCCCATTCCTTCAACAGGTGTGCTTTGGCTTTGGAACATTCCAAATGGATCTTGTGTATTCGAACCACCTGTAGATGTCAACTTCACACTTGTTATCCCAACAACTTCACCATTGCTGTTGACTAAAGGTCCACCACTGTTACCAGGATTTATAGCTGCATCTGTCTGAATGAGGTTAACTGGGCCGTAATCGCTTTGAAGATTTCTGTTAAGACCGCTTATTATGCCTGCTGTAACCGTACCTGCAAAACTTTCACCAAGAGGGTTTCCTATGGCGACTGCCAGATCTCCCACTTCAAGTTTTGACGAATCACCTAATTTTGCCGGAATCAAATTTGTAGCATTTATCTTCAATACTGCCAAGTCAGTCTTTGAATCCTTTCCTATAAGTTGGGCAGGGAACTTTCTACCATCAGATAAATTTACGGTTATCTTAGAAGCGCCATCCACAACATGGTTGTTTGTCACAATATAGCCTTGTGAATCGATGATAATTCCTGAACCACTGCCTTCAGGCACCAGTGCACTTCCAAATCCATTGGAGTATGATACACTTGTATCAATTCCCACCACAGAAGGACTTACAATTTTAGCTATATTGGCAATCAAGTTAAAATTGTTATTGTCTGATGATGAAAGTGGCAAGTACCTGTTTATAACCTGTGTCTGTTGCCCTAAATTAGTGTATTTCATGATTCCTGCCACAGTTCCACCACCGATAAGTGCTGCAATCAATGCAACAGCCACAAATGAAACAAGCATTCTTCTTCTAAATCTTTTAACCATCTTGCCTAAGCTTTTTTTGTTGCTTCTAAACTCTACCCTTGGTGTCGTATAGGTTCCGCTTTCTTCAACACTATATGTTGCTGGAATTTCCTGAGTGTCATCTATATTTTCGCCTTTTATGTCATCGGAACCTAAGGCATCGTCAGTCCTAAAATTATCTATTTCATTTTCGCCTATATTTTTGTTTTGTTCATTTTCAAAATCCATATTCATCATCCTCCTTAACATCTCTCATGATTACATTATAAATTAGAATTTTTAATAAACTGTGAACATATTGTAAATTATTTTTAATAATTTTATGTGAAAA
Organism: Thermoanaerobacterium sp. PSU-2; assembly: GCF_002102475.1. Classification (NCBI taxonomy): domain Bacteria; kingdom Bacillati; phylum Bacillota; class Clostridia; order Thermoanaerobacterales; family Thermoanaerobacteraceae; genus Thermoanaerobacterium; species Thermoanaerobacterium sp. PSU-2. Next base: position 99,904 of record NZ_MSQD01000005.1, read on the forward strand.
GAAAAAAATAAATGCAGCCCGAGGGGTGGCTCGAGCTGCTATAATAAGGGAGGTCAAGGAGAGGCTTTTCTCTCTCTCGATTATTATTATAACCTTAATTTATGAATAAAGTATGAACAAATTGTAAAAATTTTATTTTACTGCTTAACTTTTTTGACTTAAGTGTAAAAGTAAATGTAGTACCGTCTACATCGTTACTGGTAGCCCATATATCCTCATTATGAAGATTTATGATGCTTCTCACAATATAAAGCCCTAATCCGACACCTGGGCTACCGCTTCTGGCTTTGTCAACTTTGTAAAACCTGTCCCATATATGGTCAATTTCATCAGGTGGTATCGTCTTGCCTTTATTTTGGACTTTTACATGAACTTTTTCTCTCACCTTTTCTGTAGATACGTGTATATAGCCACCAGGATTTGAAAATTTAATTGCATTATCTATTAGATTAGTAAGCACTTGTTCTATCTTGTCTTTATCTGCCTCTACAATTTCTTTGTCGCTTTCAAAGTCCACCTTAACCATGAGATCTTTATCGCTTATCCTTGCTTCCATCTTTATTATGGTCAGCCTTATAAGCTCGTTTATGTCGAATTCCGATATGTTTAACGGAAAAGCCCCTGATTCCATTTTCGTTATATCTAAAAGTTCAGATATTAATCGAGACATTCGCCTCGTCTCTTTTTGAGCTATCTCCAAATAAAATTTGGATTTCTCCGCAGGTATAGTCCCATCAACGACGCCATCTATATAGCCTTGGATCGTGGACAAAGGCGAGCGAAGCTCATGTGAAACATTAGCCACAAACTCTTTCCTCGCATTATCCATCCTGCCTAATTCGCTTGACATTATGTTGAAGGACTTTGCCAAATCTCCTATTTCATCGTCATCTACAACGTTTATCTTTGTTGAAAAATCTCCTTTTGCCATCTTTTCTGTTGCAATGCTCATCTCTTTTAAAGGATTAGAGATTCTCTTTGATGTATAAGAAATAAGTATAAATGCTATTATTATGGATATGGCTATGGCTAAAAGCATTATAAAAAATATGTCCATCAAGGTTTTCTGCATCTCTACAATAGGAGCATGCATGAATATGGCACCTTGAATCTTCCCAGCAAGTACCAGCGGAAAGCCAACAGTCAAAACAGGCTGTGTAAACCTACCGCCAAAATATCCCCTTCTTACAATAGTCTCACCTTTTAAAATGCTTTTGATGTCATCTTTGCTTAATGTGACGCCTGTCCAATTCTTTTCAAAGTTCTTAGACTGTATATATATCCGCCCATCTGTGCTTACAACCCATATCGATGCGTTTATAAGCCTGTCAATAACGTTTAAATCCTGATTAAGCCTGTCGATGTCTATGTCTCCTATGAGGTAATCATTCAAAACGGTGTTTATCTGCTTTCCTTCTTCTACCATTATCTTTTCTTTATCGCGAAAATAGTAATTTTCAAACATGATGTAAAAAAGCACAGAAAGTATAGACATCGTAAGCAGAATTATTGCAATATTTGTGAAAAGCAGCCTTCTAAAGAGCCTGTTTCTGCTCAAATCATTTCACCTCGAATTTATATCCCACACCCCATACAGTTGTTAATTTCCAGTTTGGACCATCCCCTATTTTCTCTCTCAAACGCTTTATGTGTACATCGACAGTTCGGCTGTCACCCATGTACTCGTATCCCCATACATTTTCTAACAGTTGATCTCTCGTAAATACTTTATTTGGATGAGTACACAAGAAGTAAAAAAGCTCTAATTCCTTCGGCGTAAGGTCAACATTTTCGCCTTTGTATTTCACCTTGTACTCGCTTAAACTTATAGAAAGATCAGGGTATGTGACACTGTCGCCATCATTTTCCTCATGTTCATACCTTCTCAGCACAGCTTTGACACGAGCAACTAACTCTTTTCCATCAAAAGGCTTTACGATGTAATCGTCGGCACCTATCTCCAGCCCTAATACCTTATCAAATGTATCTCCTTTGGCTGTAAGCATTATAATAGGTACATTTGTAAATTTCCTAACCTCTTTGCACAACGTCATTCCATCAATGCCGGGAAGCATCAAATCAAGTATAATAAGCAAGGGGAGTTCTTCTTTTATTTTGTTCAATGCTGTAAGCCCGTCACTGATCTTTAATGTTGCAAAGCCTTCCTTTTCAAGATAAAGTGAAATTATCTCACATATATTTCTATCATCGTCAACTATATATATTTTTTTGTTTTCGCCCATACAAACACCCCTCTTTTTAAGACTATTATACATAATTGATTTAAAAACCGCAATGATGGATTGTGCATACAAAAAAAGGCACCTTAGTGCCTATACAAACAATTTGCTTACAGACATACCTTCATATATTCGCATTATGGCTTCCGCCAACAATGGAGCTACAGTCCTTACCTTTATCTTGCTTATCTTCTTCTCCTCAGGAAGCGGGATAGTATCTGTTATGACTAATTCTTTTATTGGAGAATCCATCAACCTTTCTATCGCAGGACCTGACAAAACACCGTGCGTAGCACACGCATACACCTCTTTTGCACCATTGTCAATAAGCGCTTGCGCTCCCTGTTGTAACGTCCCTGCTGTATCAATAAGGTCATCTACCAATATGGCTATTTTCCCTCTTACATCACCTATGAGGTTCATTATCTCTGCTACATTAGCCTTTGGCCTTCTCTTATCTATTATGGCTATAGGCGCATTAAGTTTTTCCGCAAAATTCCTTGCTCTTACTACACTTCCGTGATCTGGCGATACAACTACTACGTCTCCGCCCAAATCCTTTTCCATGAAATATTTCGCCAGTATTGGACCGCCAAGAAGATGATCGACCGGTATATTGAAATATCCTTGAATCTGTGCCGCGTGGAGATCCATTGTGAGAACTCTGTCGGCACCTGCAACTGTAATAAGGTCAGCTACCAATTTAGCCGTTATCGGATCTCTTGGTTTAGACTTCCTGTCTTGTCTTGCATAACCGTAATAAGGTATGACAGCAGTTATCTCTCCTGCAGATGCCCTTTTAAATGCATCTATCATTATTAAAAGTTCCATAAGGTTATCATTTACTGGTGAACATGTAGACTGAACGACAAATACATTTGCACCTCTTATGCTTTCTTTGATCCTTACGCTTATCTCACCATCGCTAAATGTACCAACTTCTGAATCACCTAATGTAAGCCCTAAGTTTTCGGCAATCTCCCTCGCCAATTCAGGGTTTGAATTGCCACTAAAAATCTTTATTGCTCCTCCGTGTCTTACCACTCCTATAGTCCTCCTTTTTTTCTTCTTTCTTCTACCCATCCTTCTTTGTTGGTCTGGCGACATCTTGCTATTGCCAATGCTCCTTCTGGCACTTCATCTGTTATGGTGGAGCCTGCAGCTATAAAAGCTTTGTCATTGACTTTAAGAGGCGATACCAAGTTTACATTGCATCCAACAAAAACATCGTCGCCTATGATGGTCTTGTGCTTGTTTTTACCATCGTAATTGACGACTATAGAACCACAGCCCATGTTAACGCGTTTCCCGACTTCCGCATCACCTATATAAGTCAAATGAGGCACTTTTGTTCCTTCACCTATGACTGATTTCTTTATCTCTATGAAATTGCCAAGCTTAGCATTGTCGTGTATTACGCTTTCAGGCCTTATCTGAGCAAACGGTCCTAATTTTATATTGTTGTGAAGTTTTGATTCGGTGATCATAGAAAATACTATTTTACAGCCATTTCCTATTTCTGAATCGATGATGTATGAATTAGGTCCTATTTCGCAGTCTTCTCCAATCGTAGTCTTGCCTTCTATCATAGTGCCAGGATATATAATCGTGTCCATTCCTATAACAACATCAGGTCCAATGTAAGTGCTATCAGGATCGATTATGGTGACACCGTCTAACATAAGCCTTTCATTTATCCTTTTTCTCATGACCTTTTCTGCGTCTTTTAGCTGTACTCTTGTATTGACCCCCATTATCTCCTCATTTGGAGCCTGATATGCTCCAACTTTTCCACCTAATTTTATCACTATCTCTATGGCATCCGTCAGATAATATTCCCCTTGTGCATTGTTGTTGCCTATATGTTGAAGCGATTTCCTTAAATAGTCAGAATTAAAAATGTACATTCCGGAATTTATCTCATGGATACCTTTTTCTACATCATTGGCATCTTTGTCCTCAACAATTTTTAAAACATTGCCATTTGAATCCCGTACAATTCTCCCATACCCATCTGGAACGTCAAAAAAAGAAGATAATATTGTGATAGAATTTTGCTCTCTTAAATGGAAGTCATAGAATTTCTTCAATGACTCAGACGTTATAAGCGGTGTATCACCAGTCAAGATCATTATGTTACCCGTATCAGGCAATAAGTCTTTCGAAACCATGACAGCATGTCCAGTACCAAGCTGTTTTTCTTGATACGCATATTTAACGCTGTCACCCAATACATTCTTTACCTCATTAGCACCGTGTCCTAAAACCACGACTACATCCTGTGAACCAGCTTCTTTGGCACTCCTTACAACCCACTCAACCATAGACCTTCCACAGACTTTGTGAATCACTTTTGGATGCTTTGATTTCATCCTCTTTCCAAGTCCTGCAGCAAGTATTAGCGTAACAAAATTATCCATCGCGACACCTTCTAATACATTCTTAATATTTTAACTCTTTACTCCTATACTATTTTAACTATAAATTTGACAAAGTTCAACAAAAAAATAAAAAGGAGAAACCTCCTTTTTATTCCTGTCCTTGCGGCTTGTCCTGCTCTTTAGCTTTTTCGTATTCGCTAAGTATAGCAGATTGAATCTTTGCTCTTGTCTCTGAATTTATTGGATGTGCAATATCTTTAAACTCTCCTTCGGGTGTCTTGCGGCTAGGCATAGCTATAAACAAACCATTCTGTCCCTCAATAACCTTTATATCATGAACAACAAATTCATTATCGAAGGTTACAGAAACCACAGCTCTCATTTTGCCTTCCTCGTTTATTTTTCTCACCCTAACGTCTGTAATTTCCATAAGCTCACCACCTTCCTGCAATATAAGCCAATAATTTATGACTTTTAGCATAAGAAAAATTAAATAAAATTTCTTACCTTAATATTATTCGCCATTAAATCAAAATTTCCTCCATGAAAAATTAAAATTTAGAAAAATTTTGATAAAAAAATTCATTTTATGCCACCACACTATTATTTCCATTATTATGCATATTATACATTATTTTAACCAATCGCTTATCTCCATCTTTACAGTTTCTTTCTCCTCATTCATGTCTACAAGCGTAAATATAGAAAAATAGTTTTTTACGACCTTATTCTCAGGTTCTTTTGTAGATATCATGACGCCAGCACCTATTACTTCTGCATCAAACTCATTCATAAGCTCAATCATGCCTTTTATAGTACCGCCCGCTTTCATGAAATCATCTATCAAAACAACTTTTGAGTTCCTCTCTAAAGATCTCCTTGAAAGGGACATGGCTTTTATCTGCTTTTGCGAACCTGAAACGTAGTTTATCGAAACAGATGAACCTTCAGTTACTCTATTGTCCTGCCTTATAATCACTAATGGAACATTTAATGCTTTGGCACACATGATGGCAATAGGTATTCCTTTTGTCTCAACTGTGACAACTGCATCTACATCTTTGTCTTGAAATGGATATGATAGAATTTCACCTATCTTATTGGCGTACTGTGGAGAATAAATGATGTCGGCAGTGTACAAAAAACCTCCAGGAATAATCCTTTTTGGATCTTGAAGCTTATTGCATATATCTATCATAAATTCTCGATAATTATCTATATTATTTATAGGAATGTACTTTATACCACCGCCAGCCCCTGCAACAGTCTTTATCTTACCTAAGCCGAACTTTTCTAATATACCTTGAAGTATATCCATGTCTTCTGATGCGGTGGACTTTGCCACATTAAATAGATCCATAAAATAATTCAAGTTATACAATTTATTGGGGTTTTCGGTCAATATCTTAAGTATGACGCTTATCCTTTCGTACCTTTTGTATGAATTCATCGAAAAACCTCCAAAGACAAACTTTTAATTAACATTATATTTTAAAGTTCATTAATTTGCAATATGTGATATAATCTTTTTGTATAGTATTTTATCTTCATAAAGAGACCGTTTTTTGGCAATAATAATAACAAAATTTGAAAGAGGTGCTATATTAATGATAATAGACATCGAAAATTTTAAAAGAGTTCATTTTATAGGAATTGGTGGCATAAGCATGAGCGGCCTTGCACATATAATGCTAAACTCTGGACACATTGTAACAGGGTCAGACATAAAGGATTCTCATATAATAAAAAAATTAAGAAATGAAGGTGCAATAATTAATATTCCCCATAGCGCTTCAAATGTGGACGGAGCCGACTTAGTCGTATACACAGCAGCAGTAAAAGAAGACAATCCCGAAATGGTAAGATCGCGGCAGCTTAACATACCCACAATAGATAGAGCAACGCTTTTAGGTGAAATAATGAAAAAATACAAGTACGGCGTCGGAGTTGCCGGAAGCCATGGCAAAACCACGACAACTTCGCTTATATCCGTTTTGCTGGAAGAAATGAATTACGATCCAACGGTCTTAGTTGGCGGTGAAGTCGACATAATCGGCGGAAATGTAAGAGTAGGCAATTCAGAATACTTCATAACAGAAGCGTGTGAATACACAGACAGTTTTTTAAAGTTTTATCCTTACATTGCGGTCATTTTAAATGTTGATTCAGACCACCTTGATTACTTTAAAAACATCGACAACATAAAGCAGTCATTCACGCAGTTTGCAAACCTCGTCCCAAATGATGGATTTGTAGTGGCATGTGGCGATGATCCTAATACAATGAGCGTGCTTAAAAATGTAGACCGCAATATCATCACGTTCGGAATCGACAGCAACTGTACATGGAATGCTAAAAACATAAAATTTGACGAAAAAGGATTTCCTTCATTTGATGTGTACCACGATGGTACATTTGTAGAACGCTTTGAGCTGTCCATTGTAGGGAAGCACAACATATTAAACGCATTGGCAACACTGTCAGTATGTCACCTTTTAGGCGTAGACATAAAAAAGACTTCAGATATCATAAAAAAGTTTAAAGGCACCCACAGAAGATTTGAATTCAAAGGTACAATCGATGGCGCAGTAATAATCGACGACTATGCCCACCATCCAACAGAAATCAAAGCTACATTGTCTTCTGCATTAAATTACCCTCACAATAGAATAATATGCGTATTTCAGCCTCACACATATACGAGGACTTATTCGCTTTTGAATGACTTCGCTGCCTCTTTTGACGATGCCGATATTACTATAATAACAGATATATACGCTGCGCGTGAAAAAGACACAGGAATCGTACGAGCAGAAGATCTGGCTAACCTTATAAAAGATAGAGGAAATGAAGTATACTACATAAAGGAATTCACTGACATAGTAGACTATCTCAAAGGCACTATAAAAAATGGCGATCTTGTAATAACAATAGGTGCAGGCGATGTATACGAGATAGGCAACATGCTTTTAAACTTCAACAAAAAAGCGGCAATAGGCGCATAAAAATAAATAGGCATTTAGCCTATTTATTTTTTTATGCATGACTTTCTTTCGATTAATTTTACTGGTACAATTATGTGATCTGCAACAAAGTCTTTATTTTTAATGTTTTTAAGCAACAGCTCTGCAGATTTCACACCTAAATCAAAAGTGGAAATGTCTATCGTCGTAAGGGGCGGATTTGCATAAGCAGAAAGAGGAATATTGTTAAACCCGATAAGGGATACGTCTTGCGGCACTTTAAGCCCATAATCTATGGCTGCCCTTATGACACCAAAAGACATTATATCGTCTGTCACAACAACCGCAGTAGGTTTCTTTTGCTTCAAAATCCTCATCATGGCATTGTAACCGCCATCTTCTGAAAATTCATCTTGAGCAACCAATTCTTTGTCAAATGGAATATTATTCTCCTCTAATGCCAACTTATAGCCATCAAGTCTATCCAAACTTACTACGAATTCCAGTGAACCGCTTATAAATGCTATTTCTCTGTGACCGTGTTTTATGAGATAATTGGTAGCAAGCCTTGATGCTCCAATATTGTCGTTATCTACCCAGCATACGCCTTTAGAATCTAAAGGCTTTCCTATTACAGTAAAAGGAAACTTCTCCTCTCTAAGCCAAGGTATTAGCTCATCTGTAGTCCTTGAACAAAGAAGCACGATGCCATCAACTCTTCTTCCTTTTACCATATCTATGACAGCCTGTTTTTCTTCCTCTTCATTGCCTGATGTCGATATAAGCAAATCGTACTTTTCGTTATGGGCGACGACGCTTATGCCCCTCATGACTTCAGGAAAGAAAGGATTGGAAAACGCGTCTTCTGCAGATCGAGGCATTATAAGCCCTATAGTGTAGGTCATCTTGCTGGCTAAACTTCTTGCAATAGCATTAGGGTAATACCCCAACTCTTCCATTGCCTTAAAAACTCTTTCCTTCGTCTCTTTGCTTATCCTTGGATTATCCGCAATAACCCTTGACACAGTCGAAGGTGCAACATGTGCTCTTTGCGCAACGTCTTTTATTGTTACATTCATCTTAACACCACCTTAGTGAAACCGATTGCAGTTAATTATATTTTATACCAATTTAGATTTATTGTCAACTTACAAGCCTCAATAGATAAACTTGACAATTTTTCCGTAATACTGAGACCCCGATATTCCCAATAGCTCCAAACCTATCATGGCTAAAAAAATCAATAAAGATAAGAAAAGAGGCCATTGAAGCAATATCTTAAAATCATCTTTTAAAGTTGTAGTGCTGTGAATAATGTATGGATCTGTAGTTTTCACGAGTTTTTCAAGAAGCATGTAAAGAATCGTACCTGCCGCTATAGCGATGAATCCATACACCACTACAGATAAAAATGGAATATTCATTTTTACCATGGTTCCAGGCTTAAGCCCTGCCGCACTTGAAACTTTATTTGACGCATATTGCAATATAAGTACCATAGTATTGTTTGTAAAATGTCCTAACATCGATGCGTAAATTGAATCAGTCCTTTGAACAAGAAATCCCAATAAGCACCCTAAAAAGACTACACTTAAAAAATTCTGCACATTAAGATGCAATGCGGCAAACATTATGCCTGATATGACGACAGCCTTTATAGAGCCTCTCATCTCATAACTTCTCAAAATAAGCCCTCTTGTAAGTATCTCCTCGCATAAAGCTGCAGTCCCTGAAATTATCAATATCTGTTTTATCAATCCTCCAATGTCGGTGGCAGCATTTATAGGCGGTATAGGTATTTTACCGAATTTACTTAGTACGTAATTTGTCAAGATGCTAAAAAAGCTGGATACAAACATACCGCATATCATTATAGCTATTATTAAAAACACATGATTTAAGTTAAGTTTATTTAATCTTAATACGTATTTTACGTCATACCTTTTAAAAATCAGAAAAAGTACAACAGGCAGCAAAACGATAACAAACTCTGTAATAACAAGCCCTAAATACAATGATTTTCTCTGAACGTATGAACCTACAAAAACAAATAGGATCAGTATAAGCAGATAGATTTTATTAGCATCTTTTTCAGACGGCCTCATACCAAAACTCCTTTTCATTTTGTCTACAATAGATTTTACCATACATATATTGAAAATGTAAGAATAAAAAAACCTATTTTTCACAAAATATTTTTGTAAAAATTATTGGAGGTGTCATTTATGAGCTTAATAAAATGGCGCGGCAACGACATGTGGCCGGATTTTAATTTTGACTTTAACTTACCTGCATTATCAAATATATTTGCTCGACCCAGAATAGATATTACAGAATCCGAAACTGAAATTACAGCGACAGCCGAATTGCCTGGTGTTGACAAAAAAGACATAGAAATAAGCGTTCACGATGATATACTTGAGATAAAGGGGCAGACTTCAAAAGAATCCGAAAGAAAAAATCAGAGCTACTATTTAAACGAAAGGTATTATGGCTCATTTGAAAGAAGAATAGGACTTCCCGCCGAAGTAGATTCAGAAAGAACAACTGCAAAATTTGAAAACGGCATATTAACCATCGTAATGCCAAAATTGCATCCAGATAAACCAAAGGGCAGAAAAATAGATATACAATAAAAAATAAAGCCAGACGCAGGACACCTGTGTTTGGCTATAATATTATCTTCTTGCTTTCTCTGACAACAGAATCATTGTGTTGAGTGAAATTATCCACATATTCTACAAGCTCTACATTGCACCCTTTACCAATTGTGACATTCTTACCTCTCACAGCTTTCGCCGTCGTATACTCCAGGTATATTTCATCACCTTCAATGACATCTGTTGTAAGGTTACCTTTACACATATCATAAATCATCGATTTGATAAGCTTAAGCCTCGTGAATATTGATTCAGAGCCTCGCTTTATCATGATTTTCTCTCCGCCAATTTCTTTGACAAAATTACTTCCATAGATGTAGATGTCTATGTCATCAGCATTCAAAAGCCCATTTAACTTCATGACAATGCTATTTGATGTGAAAATTTCAGAATTGCAATTTCCTTCTACTGTAAAATAGCCATTTGCATCTATTTTTTCAGACGAAATATTTGCATTAATTGTCGTATTTCCATGCGTTATTAAATTTTTAATAGACGTATCACCATCTACTGTCATGTTGCCTGCAACCTTAAATATATCGGCAAATAAGCTGCCTTTTATAGCTATACTTCCTGCAACTACCCCAGAGACAGTTTTTAAGTCTCCATTTATTGTACAATCCCCGGTAGTTTTGATGTATGTACAGTCAACAGAGCTATTAAAAATCCCATTTCCTACTACTGAGACATTATTAAATAAACCGCCTGCAGATGTATTATCACCAATAATCTTTATATCTTGCCTTTTCTCAAAATCCATGATAAGCACTCCTTTACACCTTTTTAAATTCCTTAACGTTCGCATTATCATCTTTTTCAAATTTATCCTCGTATTCTACAATGTCAACATTTGAACCCGGGCCAATTTTGACGTTTTTACCTCTTACGATTTTTGCATTGGTGTACTCTATATAAATATCATCGCCTTCAACAGTGTCCACAATAAATCTTTGTGATGCTGAAAATGTCTCAAGGATTTTTTCAAAGAATTTTATACCATTTGTATTGTCTTTACAAACATTGATATTTTGACCGCCGATTTCCTTCGCTTTACATTTTACAAAGAGGTTTATATCTATATTTTCCGCATTTAAAAGTCCGTTTATGGTAAATCCTCCTCGTGAAATAAATATCTCTGAATTTAAGTCATCATTTACCTTGAGCACACCATATATCTGAACTTTCTCGGCATTCACACTGCCAGCAACATTCAATGACCCCTCCACGGTTAATTCTTTGCACTTAATATCTCCATTTACATTATTGACTCCACTTACAAGAATGCTTTCTGCTTTTATGCTGCCATCTACTTTTGAAACACCACTGCATTTAAAATCTGTGCATTCTACATCGCCTTTCACTCCTATAACACCGCTTATTATGACATTTCGATACTTGCCACCAGCAGAATCTCCTACGCCACTGCCAATTAAGTCATTTAAGTTTTCACTACTCATTAAGCTCGCCCCCATTTACTAATTTTATTTTTAATTCTTCAATAATTCCCGCAATACTCAGTCTTTTAATAATTTTCGCGCCCGGCTCGAAATAAACTTCAGACCCACTTGATACCAAAAAACATGTAGATACTCCAAACTTTCTCACAAATAATAGATCACAATTCTTCCCATTGAATTTATTGTAATTTTCTCTCAAAGTTTCTAAAATGATTTTTCCTTCCTCAAGATTTATATCTCCTGCAATTATCATTTCATCAACAATGTAAATATATAGAATGGAGTTAAATGAAAATTCTTTTTCTTCTCCAAACGTCTTTACATATAATTCCAAAGATATTGACGAAACAATGTTGCGTTTTTTTATCTCATCTAAGCTTAATACAATCTCTGACGGATTTGGCGAAAGCATATTTGCAAGGTCGTCCAATGACAAGTCTTCTTTCATGCTTAGAATTTTATTTACTCTTTCAAGAATTTTTGCTTTAGGGAAAAATGTCTCTTGCCCTGTAAATGTAGACTTTCTTATAAACCACTCCTCAGGAATAAGATTTTTCCTCTTCCATCTATATAACTGTCCATACGAGATACCTGTTATTTCAAGCAATTCCTTTTTTGATATCAAATCATTGTTATCCACTAACATTCACCTCCACATGAATAGTATAACATAACACTGTTACGTTGTAAATAGGTTTTATAAAATTTTTAAGCGAAATGTCGATTGTAGTGCATTTCATAATATGTTCAATTAAATTTATAGGTGAAAAATATAATGATATTGATAAAATGGTAATATATGGTTCAAGATCAAGAGGAGATAATAGAAAGACCAGTGATATAGATATTGCCGTATATTGCAAAGATGGTTCACATAAAGGCGCAATTTATTGCGATTTAGATGATATAAATACTCTATTGAAACTTGATATAGTCTTTATAGATGATAATACCGACAAAAAGTTATTAGATAATATTAACCGGGATGGTGTTATTATATGAGGAAAGCAATAATAAACTTTAAAATTTTATAAAGGCATACTCATCATCTCGCTTTTGATTTGTAATAATCTTTTAAATAATTCATCATACTATCACTTAATTTAACACTTATGAAAGTTATATTGTTGTTTGAAGTTTTGTCATATTTAGGGAATAGCGCATAACCATTGTAAATATTGATATTTGTTATCATATATCCTTCTTTCAGCTTATTTTCATCCATTGTTTTTAAACCATTATATGCAAACTGCATTGAATAATAATCTTTACTCGACCTATCCAAAATTATATCTTCATCTTTTCCTTTTGAATTGTGGATATAATTTAAAAACTTATTAATAAACACTTTATCATCGATCATTACTGTAGATTTAACCTCAAGCTGGGCAATTTCTTGTAATATTTTTTGTTTTTCATTATAATCCTTTGTTTCTTCATATTTTTTATTTAATTCAATGATTTCCTGCCTATGTAAATCTCCAGTTAAATAAATTTTATCTGGAGTTTTGACATAGTTCATACTAATTCCGCTTTTAGAACAGCCAACAAATAAAATGGTTACTACACAAATAAGAGAAATTATTATTCTTTTAGATACATTTGTTTTCATATCATGCCACCTAGCATTATAAACATTGCTTCTCTCAATACATATAATACAATTTTTGTTTTTTGTTTGTCTAGTTTTCTGGTATCATTATAATACTTTTAGTGTAACATAAACAGTTAACAAAAAGTATTAGTAATTTTCTTACTTTCCATAGTTTTTTAATACTTCCTCATTATATTCTCTATTAATTTGATTTGTAATATCATTCAAGTTATTATCATATAATGTCCAATTCATAGATATCGAATTAGTATTCTCAATCATCTCGTTTAGCTTAAAATCTTTTAAATAAAATTCATCATCTCTATTGATATTGACCTCATAATTTCGATTATCATATTTGCCAACAATTTTGGCTATTTTCCCTTTATAATTTATACCATATAAAACCAAATGATTCTCTTTATTAATTTTGATAATACAATCATTATTAAGATTTGTTCCATACCCAAATGATTCGATTTTATATTTGTTGTTTATTCCTTTTTTTAAAATAGCATATCCAGCAAATTTAAATTTAACTTTTGGTATGCTATAAGAAAAAAGCGTGAATTTAACATTATCTATTGTTATAGTTTTTTCTATATTTATTGAATTTTTTAAAATGTCTTTTGAAGAATCTGAAATTGTAATCATTTTATTTTGTAATAAAGAGACTTTCCTAGTTATAGCATTTCGCTCCGATTCTCTAGTATTGTCAATGTTATAAGTAATAAAAATAGAAAAATACAAACTTATTGCTGTAACAGCAATAGCAATGCATATTATTATTATTTTTTTCATAAAATTTCGCCCTCCGATTTAAACTATTCATTTATATAGTTAATAAATAATAAAAATATATATAAATAAAAACTAATTAGTCGCAGAAAATTTTAAGGGATAAATAATAAAACAAAGGTGGGCAAAACGGTAAAAACACCTCAATTTTGCCCTATAAATTATATTAAATAAATAGCATTAAAAGTTGCTGTGAAATTTTTTAGCTTCTAGTATTCTATTATATTTATATTAATTTTTAATTTATATTTTTTATAATATTTCAAATCATATAGATCTAGAATTATATTTTGTCTAATAATTTAGTCCACCAATTTGTGTAACTATAGACCATTGCTTAGCTACATTAGAAAGTGAAAAACCTGCTCCTACCCCTGCAACGTTTGCACTTATAGAAATTGATCCACTCACATCTTGATAAGTATGAATATATTTAAATACAGCAGAAGTATCATTTCCACCTCCAGTCAATGTGTTTTTATATAACCGAATACCAGTATTTATTTGTTTAACATAGTATTTATAACCATTAATTGATAAATATTCATTAAATGACCATACGTGCCCTGCATTTGGCACCGAATCTGCTTTATAGAAAGTTGCATTTGCTCCATTAGACCAAATACCAGAGATATTTTCCAGATAATAGCTAAATCCGCCACCCCATGCATAACCAATAAAATCTTCTCCTACTGCAGGATTATTTTCTGCACTGTAAAGAAAGTTAAATCCGCTCCAATTGGCATTACCTGTAAGTACATATTCAATGGAATGACTCGAATTAGAATCTTTATACAAAGTAAAATATAATGAAAGTGTTCCTCTGGATTCAGTATCGTATGGTTGAATGCCAGAAGCATCTAAAGACTGTACATTAGCTTTTTCATCTTCAATAGGAATAAATTTGTTCTTTCCTATTCTATTTATTTCATCCGCAGATAATAATTTACTACTAATACAAACTAATTTATTATTTTTCTTCTCATATTTTTCCTCAACATATACTGTTGCCTTTGCAATTCCGATGAGTTTTAAAGATGAACTATCTAAATGCTTCTTTATATCTGAACTAACATTTGGAGCGTCCTTAAATATTTTATTTAGTTTATCTGCCAACTGCCGATTATTATTACTATCTGCTACAATCTTCCCATTAACTACTTTCATTGATGTATCTCTTAAATCTAAGAAATCTTGTTCAATATATGCATTTGAAAATTCAGGACTAAAAAATGTTATAACAGGATCATCTTTAAAAGCGCTTTTTGTGCTTTCTGCAAAAACAGAACTAAAAGTTGAAACTGAAAGAAGCACTACAACAAGAACCAATGAAACAGCCTTTTTTAACATTTCTATACTTCTCCTTTTTATAGTTAGTAACACTATTTCGGTACCAAAACAGCATACTAACTACATTTTTATTAAACATCGAATGGCCATTCATCTGTTTGACTACATTATAACTCCAAGCTCAACATTTGGGAAGTTCCGAAATTCGGCACATTTTTTTATGAAATAAGTGCCGAATTCCGGCACATCATTTTATAATATATTGCCATGTATGTCTATGATGCCTATGTTTATGGCTGTCATTATTATTTTTATATCATTGTTTGCATCAAACAATATACCTAATTTATTTAGATGGTTTCTCAATGCTCTGTCAGATATGCCTACTTCGTCCATTACTACTTTCCTTACTCCGTTTCGGACCAATGATGATAGGATAAGCTTATCAGTATCATCGATCTCTCCTCCTACGAAAGACATATTTTCACTTCTACATGATATACATTTTTCAAGGTAAATTGCTACGTTTTTTAGACTAATGCTCTGCTCTTTTATGCTGGGAATCTTTATACGGGATATATCAAGATATGCCACTATTTCTTTGTTGTAATGATCTGTAATAGGCATTGCAGTACAATACCAATTCTTAAACAAGTCGCAACAATGGTCTTTTCCGTATAACTGTGCAAGGCTTTTGTATTCCATGGCTATGTTGACTGCATTTGTTCCACTGTCTTCAAGCCTTAGGCTTATGCCTTCTCTAAATTGCAGTTTTTTAAAATCTTCATTTAATTGGTCATTAGCTATAATTTCAATCACATAACCGTCTTTATCACACAGAATAAAGAAATATCCTTCTTCAATAAGCATCCTGTACCTATAGCATTGATTTACAAAGTTGTTTAACAGCAATATTAAAAAGTTGTTTTCTCTTTTCTTTTTTAACAATGCATCATCATCGATTGTTTTATCAAATGAGTTTTTTTCAGGATTGATATTTAAAAGCAATGATTCCCTATAAGACACAGTCAGCTTACCATTTCCTCTTTTTATAAACATGTCATTGTTCATCAATATCACTCCATCATTTTACTTTTCCGTTAATCGCAATATCCTCTTTTAATACCAGCGTGCATCGCTTGTATAGTTAGCTTGCTCTAATTGAACTCCATTTCTATAAACTGTACCTTTCGTGACAAGCCTGTAATAATACCCTTCTTCCACATACCATATTTCACTTATGGAACAGCTAATATCTGTCGATGTGGTTGACCAGCTTTTGATTGTCACCCAGTTTCCGTTCTTGTACTGTTGAAGATAAGCATCAATTCTGATTTTGTCGACGCTGAAAGCATATAATACGCTGTCGACAGTTGATTTTCCCATCGATGATATGTCGAATGTGTTAGTAAACTGGGATATGGCTATCCAATTAGGCGTTATTGGACTTGTCACTAATTTTTTTGAAATACCATCATCCGCAAAACCAGTGGTTGAAAGTGATGTCACCATTATTATTGTCAGCACAAAAATAGACAAGAATTTTTTAAACACACTATCACCTCACTAATTTTTTCCTTCATAAATATAAAACAACTTACAATGGATTTCGTTACAGTTTTTTATAAAAATTTTTATCAATTTCAGTATACAAAATTTCATTTTAATATTGTCAATTTAGGAACGAAAATATCATTTTAAGAAACGAAAAAGCATTTTTACCTCTTAATTTTCCTCAATTGCAAGATAAAAAAATAAAGACAGATTATTTTCTGTCCTTATTTTGTAAGTTACATTTGTCAACAACTTATTATAGATATGCACTATATTTAATTACCTTGAGCAGCATCTACTGTTATAACACCATCTTTATAATCGACTTTATATCCAAATGCTTCACTTATAACCCTTAGGGGGATATATGTGCAATTATCGACTAATCTCACCTTCACCGGAAGTTCATTGATCTTATCATTTATTTTTGCTACCTTTGACCCTATTGTCAACTCTACAGTCGTACTATCTTTTTCTGCTGTTATTGTTTGACTGTCACTATGCCAATTCACTGTTGCACCTAATTTTTCAAAAAATTCACGGGCCGGTACTACTGTAATTCCGTCTATTAAAGTAAATGGCTCCTTAGTAAATTTTATCTCTTGCCCGTTTAACTTGATTTTCGGAACATAAGGAAAATGTATTACAGTGCCTCCACCTGAATCTTTATAAATGATTATGCCATTGTCCATTTCTTGAGAATATCCTGCTTGCATGACAGTTTCTTTGGTTACAGATTTTCCATCATCTTGTACAGCGTAAGCGATGGATCCTGTACATACAACAGCAAAAATAGCAACAAACAAAATACGTTTAAGAAAAGTAAATTTCATCCTCACACCAACTCCTCTTTAATCATATTATCCAAACCAGCCCAGGTAATATACTTCTAGAATTCTCTCTTAATTAAAACTTTGTGAATATGATCCCACACTCCTTTCACCTTTTCATTTGGCGGTATGCTTTTAATATAAAACCAAGAAAGTATACAAAATAAACAGTAACCTAATAATACACCTAAGGCATTTAGTATTACATCGTTAGTATCAACCCTTCTGGCAACATAACCAGATAAATAAAATATGTTTTCTAAAAACTGTAGAAGCTCTATCGAAATAGAAAATAAGAACCCTTTCCAAATAACTGATTTCAGATCGACATTACTTATAAACGGCAGTCCAAAACCAAAAGGAACGGTAATTATCACATTCCCCCATCCTTGTACTGAATTAAGATAAGAATATGTCAATTCACGAAATGGAATAAAGTTTAAACCGTTTTTCCAATCAACTCCATCTTTAATCAAGTCATTGTGTTGGAATAATCGAATCGGAAACAAAGTATAGTGAGCTACAGAAAGCAAATATATGAAAAATATCGAAAAACATAATATATATCCAATACTGCGTTGTTTCTTTCTCCACATATAAAAAATTAGCCATCCATATATTAAAACTATCACCGGCATAATAGTTTTAATGTCTATCATTATACCTAATCCCAATTATAACAACTCCTCACAATACCTGCATTAGTGCCTATTTGAACTGTATAAACATGTCATTGTTCATTGTTGCATATTTCGCTAAAATCTATGCAATTTTAGAGTATTAAAAAATATTTAGCTATTTAGTAAATCCTGATTTATTCTTCCTGATATAATTAATAATCATATAAAAAACAGCCATTACAGCAATACAGTAAAATGCCAAAAAATACTGCTGGTTAATAATTAAATATGCTATAGCCATTAAATAATAAATAATCAATATTGTATAAAGAGATAATGCTAAAAAATATCCATATTTTCTTTTCTTTAATAACCCAATTGATGATATAATAAATACAGCTCCAAATATGATACCAATAAAATAAAAATTTGTGCTTAGTATGACATTACTGCCAATTTTAAAGTTTACTCTTTCAAGCATCCTCATAATTGAGTCTAATATATACAAGGCCCCTTGTAACATAACTAATATAGCCACAAAGTTCATACTAACACCATCCAATAATTTTACACTTTTAATTAACAATTTTATTAATAAATAGAAATTTTATATTAAACTGGACATAATCAATCCTTTTTTGCTTTATCTTTTTGATAAACCTAAAAAACCTCTAAATTCGTTTCTTAAATCTTCTTCCTGAATCACTTTAAATTTTAAATTTTTTTCATCATATTCTAATACCATTACCTTGCCAAAAGAACCTGAATTTATATCAGGATCCATTATCAATATGCAATTATTACCAATATTTACTATGGCAATATTGTGACTTGCATATCCATTATTGTTGGGGACATATTGTACGCTACTTGTTCGATTGCCCAAAACTAATATAAACAATAAAACAATTATTATTAACATAAAAGTATGAGTAATTTTCTTACTTTCCATAGTATTTTAATACCTCCTCATTGTATTCTCTATTAATTTGATTTGTAATGTCATTCAAGTTATTATCATATAATGTCCAATTCATAGATATCGAATTAGTATTCTCAATCATCTCGTTTAGCTTAAAATCTTTTAAATAAAATTCATCATCTCTATTGATATTGACCTCATAATTTCGATTATCATATTTGCCAACAATTTTGGCTATTTTCCCTTTATAATTTATACCATATAAAACCAAATGATTCTCTTTATTAATTTTGATAATACAATCATTATTAAGATTTGTTCCATACCCAAATGATTCGATTTTATATTTGTTGTTTATTCCTTTTTTTAAAATAGCATATCCAGCAAATTTAAATTTAACTTTTGGTATGCTATAAGAAAAAAGCGTGAATTTAACATTATCTATTGTTATAGTTTTTTCTATATTTATTGAATTTTTTAAAATGTCTTTTGAAGAATCTGAAATTGTAATCATTTTATTTTGTAATAAAGAGACTTTCTTAATTATAGCATTTCGCTCCGATTCTCTAGTATTGTCAATGTTATAAGTAATAAAAATAGAAAAATACAAACTTATTGCTGTAACAGCAATAGCAATGCATATTATTATTATTTTTTTCATAAAATCCCTCCGCCATGCATTATTGATGAATAAAAATACACACTTAATCAAATAATTTCACATTTCCAATTTCATCATACCATACTTTATACCCATCTTTGCTACTGCCAGAAAACCAATAAATAGGTTTGCTATTCATATTTTTATCTTTATAAAATCTGGCATCTATAGACAGTATATAAAATTTGTCTTCTAATTCTTCCATATTACCTTCTTTAATCGCAAAATCCCTAATTATATGTAAAACATTTAATGCATCTTCTTTTTTACACCTTGAATCAATAATTATAGAAAAATATAAATAAGGTCTGGAATAATAAATTTTATATTCGGTAATACAGTTAGATTCATTTAACTTTTCTTTTAATGCTTTTATGGCACTTGTATTAATATTTTCATTATATATATATTTATGACTAATAATATATTTTGCACTTATTACAATTAAAATTGATAAAGACAAAATTATTAATACTATTAACGAGATTAGTTTATCTTTATTTATTTTAATCACCTCTACATAACCCCAAAATCTACCTAACTATTTTTTCCTCTCATAAATATAAAACAAATTAAAATAAAATTCGTTACAGTTTTTTATAAAAAATTTTTTAAATCAAAGTAAAAATTCATAGATTTTAAAGGAAATTTTTATCAAATCTCGATTTTATAACTTCTAAAAAATGTATACATTTTTTAAACTATATTGTATAATATATAAAAATACAATAATATTTTTGAAGTGGAGGAAAATTATGGTCAATATTATGTATATTTTACAATTCATATATGTTTTACTTTTATTTATCATAATTATTAAAGTTTTGATGAATGCAGCAAATTATATTGGTGAAAGGTTAAGATTTGGAGAGTTTTTTATGCACTTATTGCATTTACGAAAAGAGAAAAAATAGTTTTCATAGAATTAATAATGGAACCCGACAGTATGAGGTTCCATTATTAATTCTTAATAGACACTTCATTCTATAATATATTGCCATGTGTGTCTATGATGCCTATGTTTATAGCTGTCATTATTATTTTTATATCATTGTTCTCTCCAAATAACATACCTATAAAACAGATTACACTGGATTTTGTTACAGTTTTTAAAAATTTTTTATATTTATGGTCCTTGTCCGGGTAGATAGTCACCTTTTCTTGAAGTTATTTTCCAAACTCCATCTTCTTTAGCTAAATTGTAGTAAAATCTCATCGTTCCTCCCGGAGTAAATATAACTAATTTTTTTGGAGCATTCTTTATATCTTCTTGTAATTTTGCTTTCATTTCCGGCTTCATTTCTTCTTTTTTATCACTTGTTTTGTATTTGCTAATATCAATACCTTCCGGAACTAATCCTACAGCGGTTGAATGTCCAGTCACATCAGCTATTACAGTCGCTGTATCACCGCTTACATCAACACTGATAAAATTTATTTTTTCAACTATATTATTCTTGTCCCTATAATCTTTACTTTCTATTTCAGCTTTAACACCCATTTGTAAAATCTGAATTCTGTCAGCCAGAATTCCAGACTTTGCACTATAATATTTTTCTGCTTCTGAAACAACCCTTTGGTACATAGCATCTGCAACGTCACTTGGAACATCTATATCTGGTGAAGTTGTATACGCTTCTGGCAAAATACAAACTGAGGCTTCCATGTTTTCTGCATCACTAATTAATTGTTTTATTTTAATTATATCTTCATTTTTATTTTTATCCTGTAAGCCTGTCAATGACATGATTGCAATTACAGCAATCAATAATACTGCCAAGCTTATAAGAATGCTTTCTTTAGTTACTAATTTTTTATTCATCAATTTACACCTCTCTTAATTTGGTCTTATTGCTTATATATTATCACTATATCACTATCAAACATATAATGTAAAATACAATAATATATTTTGGAGGTATATATTATGTCAGATGGAGATAAGCATTACCACGATTATTTTGGTACAACCAGCACAGTGTTAGAGCACAACCATGATTACAAAGGATGTACCAGCTATGCCATACCATATGGCACAAGCCATATACACTATTACTCTGGGTACACGTCTATAGCCAAAAATCATAAACACTATGTAAATGGATACACAGGACCTGCCATAAGGACTAAAGATGGCCACGTCCACAAAATGGATGGCAGAACATCTTACGATAAAGACCATTATCATAATTACAGCAATTGCACTTCAAAGCAAATATACAATTGATATACTCCCTCTTTTGAGGGAGTTTTTATATTATTTGTGAGATATATCACATAAAAATTTGCGATTTTATGATAAAATTTTGTTAAATAAATAACCATTAGTCATGAAAACAGCAATACGAGGTGATATGATGGGTATTGAATTAGATGTAAAAAGTTTTGACGATGCCCTGAAAATATTAAGCAAAGATTACAAAATATTTGCTCCTATAAGGTTAAAAGGAAAAGGTTCATTTTCTGATACTGATCTTGTGACATACGGAGAAATTTCTTCCTATCGAGATATAGAATTAAGCGAAAAATCAAGGTATTCCCCAAAAGAGGTGATTTACCCTATAACACAAACCCTATTTTACTTTACAGAAGATGAATACAAAGAACCTGAAATTGACGATAAAGGAATCATCGTCTTTTTAAGACCTTGCGATGCTAACTCATATCTAAAATTAGACAATATTTTTCTAAAAAATGGTCCTTATGAAGATAATTATTACAAAAGGCTGAGAGATAAAGTCAAGTTCTTTGTCATAGAGTGCACAAAAGGCTTTTCTACTTGTTTCTGTGTGTCAACAGGTTCTAACAAGTTTTTAGATTATGATGTTTTTTTCCGGTTTGACAATGACAAGATAACATGCGATGTAAAAAACGACGAGTTTAGCTATGCTTTTTCAGGCAAAGAAGTGGAATTCACTCCAGAATTTATAGAAAAAAATGAAATCGAAATTAAATTGCCTGATGTAGACAAAATATCTCGAAATATAGAATATGTATTTAATCATGAATTGTGGGACGAATACACGAAAAGATGCATAGCTTGCGGAAGATGTACTGTATCATGTCCTACATGCAGTTGCTTTTCAATGCAAGATATATTTTACAAAGATAACCCTAAATGCGGAGAGAGAAGGCGGGTATGGGCTAGCTGCATGGTAGATGGATTTACTGATGTGGCAGGAGGTCACAGCTACAGGCAAAAATACGGTGAAAGAATGAGGTTTAAGGTGATGCACAAGATATACGACTACAAAAAACGCTTTGGCACAACAATGTGCGTAGGATGCGGAAGGTGTGACGATGTATGTCCAGAGTACATTTCATTTATAAAGATCGTGTCAAAAGTCACTGATGCAGTAGAGAGGTGAATCAAAATGGCAAATATATATATGCCAAGAAAAGCAGAAATATTGTCTATAATTCCTCAAACGGATATCGATTATACTTTTAGGCTAAAATCCAATATTATGCCAAAACATGGACAATTTTTACAAGTATCTATACCCAAAATCGGTGAAGCCCCAATATCGATAAGCGATTACACTGATGAATACATCGAACTTACCATAAGAAAAGTAGGCACTGTAACAGATGCTATACATGAATTAAAACCGGGAGATTTCTTGTTTATAAGAGGCCCATATGGCTACGGATTCCCTATTGAAGATTTTAAAGATAAAAATGTAGTGATCGCCGCTGGCGGTACAGGTCTTGCACCTGTCAAAAGCATAATAAACAGGTATTACAGAAATCCTAAAGAGATAAAAAAACTCAATATTTTGGTAGGTTTTAAATCCCCGAAAGACATACTCTTTGAAGATGAAATAAAAAAATGGGGAAAAAGTTTTGATGTCTTATTGACTGTTGACAATGGAGATGAAACGTGGACAGGAAATACAGGTTTAATCACAAAATTTATACCAGATTTAAGTATCGAAAGCCCTAATGATACGATCGTAATTGTCGTAGGTCCACCTATGATGATGAAATTTACATGCCTTGAATTTTTAAAGCGAGGTATACCAGAGGTAAATATATGGGTATCTTTCGAAAGAAAGATGTCATGCGGCATAGGAAAATGTGGCCATTGCAAGATAAATGAAACATACGTTTGCCTTGAAGGTCCTGTGTTCAACTTTACAAAATCTAAACAACTTCTCGATTAAAGGGGTGAAATAATGATTCTCGATATCGATACAAAACTCTTAAAGAAAAATGCATATAGAGTGACAAAGCAAAGAGGCATAACAGCTCTTAGAATAAGGGTTCCCGGTGGAGATCTAAATATAAAGTATCTCGACATAATAAAGGAAGTAGCTGAAAAGTACGGCAATGGAACTGTTCACATTACCACGCGTCAAGGCTTCGAAATACCAGGAATATCAATGGAGAAAATTGACGAGATAAATGAACTTATATCCCCCATTATAAGAGGACTTAAAGATGAAGGTGTCCAAATAGAAGATGAAGAAGGAGGATACCCTGCCGCAGGCACAAGAAACGTGTCGGCTTGCATCGGTAATCGGGTATGCCCATTTGCCAACTACGATACAACAGCACTTGCATTAAAGATAGAAAAGCTAATATACCCTAATGACTATCACGTAAAAATCGCAGTCACTGGTTGCCCCAATGATTGCATAAAAGCCCACATGCAAGACATAGGCATCATAGGTCAAGTTGAACCAATTTACGATCCATCAAGATGTATCGGGTGTCAAGCATGTGTAAAGAACTGTAAAAGAAGAGTGACTGGTGCCCTTACTTTTGAAAACTTCAAAGTCGTAAGGGATCCCAATAGATGCATTGGTTGCGGCGAATGCATATTGAAGTGTCCAACTTCTGCATGGACAAGAGGCGAAAAGTACTATAGACTCGTCATAATGGGTAGAACAGGCAAGAAAAACCCAAGACTGGCGCAGACATTTATTGAGTGGGCAGACGAAGAATCTGTGCTAAAAATAATAAAAAACATGTACGACTTTATCGATAAATACATCGACAGAACCTTAGATAAAGAGCATGTTGGATATATTGTCGATAGGGAAGGATTTAAAAAGTTTAAAGAAGAAGTATTAAAAGACGTCAAACTGCCTAAAAAAGCTAAAGTAGCAAATCATATAGATTACACAGGTTATAGATACGAAAGAAATACAATATACGATTAAGATAAGCCACTTACGGCTTATCTTTTTATCCATTTAGTATTGATATCGCTACTTCCTTTAAACCTTGATTTTAAATTGCCGACTAAATTGAACACTCCATGTGATAAATTGTAAATAAATCCAATAGCCTTGTCATCAAATTCATAATTGTAGTTTAAAGAATTCCCTTTATACAAGCCTTTTTCTTTCATATCTCTTTCAATTTCTGTCCCTGCTAATGGCAAGAGTCTACTTACAGGGTAATAGTCAAGCCTTTCCTTGCCTATCAATTTCACTGCATTATTTATAAAAGAAATGTTTTCGCTAAGCTCTTTAAAATTTATATGCGGATCGAACATGATAAATCCCATAGATATATAAAGCTCTAAATCATTTAAAATCTTTAAAGCATTTATATTGTCCTCAACCCTTACATCTTTTTTAAAACGGTCAAGAACTGTTTGCGATCCTGATTCAACACCTAAAAATACTCTTTTAAGCCCAGCCTTCTTTAGAATGGAAAAAAGCTCTTTATCTACATCGTTTACTCTGCATTGTATGCTAAAATTGATATTCATGCCGCTTCTTATGATTTCCTCGGCTAATCTATATGCCCTTTCATAACTTTTGCCTTTACCGCCTACAAACTCAGCATCGTTGAAAAATAAATTTCTTACATTGTATTTTTCATATAGTATTTTTATCTCATCAATGACATTCTCTACGCTTCTTTGCCTATACTTTTGTCCAAACTGGGAAAAAAATGGCCCAACGCTGCAAAAGCTGCATCTTCCATAGCATCCTCTTGATGTAAGTATTGATGCAAAACCTGACTTCAAGATTACTATCGGAAGCGTATCTCTTTCAGGATATGGCATACTATCAAGGTCATCTATGAGAGGTCTTTTGTCATTTACCTTTAAAGTATCGCCGTCCTTATAAGCTATGCCTTCTATATCCTTCCATTCTTCATCTTTTAGTATCTTTTTTGCAAGCTCTGTAAAAGTAAGCTCCCCTTCACCTAAAACAACTGTGTCAATCTGAGGGCACTCCATCAATATCTCATCGTATGAAAAAGTAGGGTATATGCCACCTACAGACAAATGCCCTTTATAACCCGTCTCTTTTATTCTTTTTATGAACCTTAAAGCTTCAATCGCACTATCTTGAAATGGTATGCTTACACCTATCAATTTTGGCTTGTCTTGCTTTATATCGTAAATAACATCATCTGGAAATAAATCATAAAGTGGCATGTCCACTATCTTTACACTGATGTGCTCTTTTCTAAGAAAAGCTGCTATATATGCAAGTCCTAAATGTTCGTATTTATCTTTCATACTTGATGATGGAGGATTTATAAGAAAAACATCGTACTGCTCCATTGTATCAATTCCTTTCAAATTTCCAACAATACACAACAAATATATATTTCTACACAAATCTTAAAAATCCTCCAAGCATATGTAACAATTTTATATATTTTGCAATTTTTCGTAGTTCAATTCAGAGAATGAACGTATAACCATGTCCGCCATACTTATGTCTTGATCTCCCGAATTAGGATTTATAAATCCCACTACTTTCATGCCAGCGCTTTTTGCAGCCAAAACTCCTTTATTTGAGTCCTCTATTACTATGCACCTTTCAGGTGCAATATTAAGTTTTTCTGCCGCATAAAGAAAAATATCAGGATATGGCTTACTTCTCTGTACAAAATCACCTGATACAAGCTCGTCAAAATAGCTTTCAAGCTTGAGTCTTTTTACAACAAGTTCAATTACATCAATAGGTGATGATGAAGCAACTGCAAGTTTCACTTCTCTTGAATACAATTCTTTTACAATTTCGTCTATGCCTTCTATAGGTTTTACTGCATCGTCATTTTCTGATATATAGTCAAAATACCTTTTTCTGTCCATCTCAACAAGTTCTTCAACCGTAAGCGGCACATTGCACTTATTCTTTACATATTCCCACATATAGTGAGACGTTGTCCCCACAAACGAAATATGCTCATCAAAAGATATATTGGCTCCTATTTCCTTGAAAATCTCTTCTTCCAATTGTATGTGCAGTGGCTCACTGTCGATTAATACACCATCCATATCAAAAATAACTGCTTCAAACACTTTAAGCACTCCTTCTCCCTTTATTCGCTACACATATAGTATATAAATTATTTAATCTCTTGTGAAGCCCTCATATAATTACTGTCACTTTCCTTAATACAAATGATGTATTTATAAAGTTAAACACCATAAAAAAAGGAATGCAATTTTTTTCTTGACTCTCCATCAAAATAATGTTAGAGTAACTTTATAAAATCATATGAGGAGGAATTTACAATAGATATCAATATTAAAAGTTTAAAAATCGGCGATTTAGTGGCAAAATTACCAATAATCCAAGGTGGAATGGGCGTAGGAGTGTCACTAAACAATCTCGCTTCTGCCGTAGCCAATGAAGGTGGCATCGGCGTAATATCTGCAGCAGGTATTGGCATGTTGGAAAAAGATTTTGCTACAAATTACATTGAGGCAAATATAAGGGCACTTAGAAAGGAAATTAAGAAAGCCAGAGAAAAAACTAAAGGTATAATTGGCGTTAATATAATGGTAGCACTTTCAAATTTTGCTGATATGGTTAAAACATCAATAGATGAAGGAATTGATATAATCTTTTCCGGCGCAGGACTTCCATTAAATCTCCCTAAATTTTTGAATAAAACATCTAAAACTAAATTAGTACCTATTGTTTCATCTGAAAGGGCATTCAATCTTATAGCAAAAAGATGGCTGCAAAAATACGATTATTTGCCAGATGCTGTTGTCGTTGAAGGTCCAATGGCTGGTGGTCACTTAGGATATTCAAATGAGCAAATATCAAATCCTGACTATTCTCTTGATAAAATACTAAAAGACGTATTAGAAAAAACAAGACAATATGAGAAAATCTCAGGAAAGCAAATACCTGTCATTGCTGCTGGTGGAATATATACAGGTGAAGACATATACAAATATCTAAAAATGGGTGCTGCTGGTGTACAAATGGCCACGCGTTTTGTCACAACCGATGAATGCGATGCGTCAGATGAATTTAAAAAGTCATATCTAAACTGCAAAAAAGAAGATATAGCTATAATAGAGAGTCCTGTCGGTATGCCAGGTAGAGCAATCATTAATAAGTTCCTTAATGATGTAAAATCAGGTGAAAGAAAACCATATAAGTGCTTGTATCACTGCATTAAGACGTGTGACTATAAAAAAAGCCCTTACTGTATATCGCAAGCACTTATAAACGCTCAAAAAGGACTTATGGCAAATGGATTTGCATTTGCCGGGGCCAATGCCTATAGAGCGGATAAGATAATACCCGTTAAAGATTTAATTGGTACTATCATGGATGAGTATAATAAAGCGCTTTATTTAAACATGTGACTATTTAAAAGACTGCCGTATTGGCAGTCTTTTAAAATTATTTTCTGGGCTTTGAAATCTCTACGCTTATTCTTTTACCATCGATTGTTTTACCAGATAATTGGTCAATTATATTTTTTGCAGCGCTTCTGGCCACATTTACAAACGAAAATTTTTCAAATATGTCTATATCCTGTATATCATTTTTTGAGATGCGGCAATCTGAAAAAAGCTTAATTGCCGTCCTCTTATTGAATTTGTCTTTTCTTCCTAAATTGATAAACAGCCTTAAATAATCCCGTTCAATGTCATTTCTATACACATCTTCCCCATAATACATATCCATCAAAGCTGCCGCAACATCTACAAGATTGTATTCTTCGTCAAGCTCCATTGCCAATGGCACAAACCTTTTATAATCATTTTTCTCCAATGTCTTTTTGATTTCAGCTATCATTTTATTGTACTTAACTTCCAATATGTCATCTACAGTTGGCAGTTCTTTTCGCTTTATTTTGCATCTTGTGGCTTTTTCTATCCTCTTCAATGCTGGATACTCCCTTGATGTCACTAATGTATAAGCGACACCACTTCGATTTGCTCTTCCTGTCCTGCCAATTCTGTGAACATACGATTCTACATCTTGTGGCAGATTGTAATTTATGACATGTGTCACATTCTCAATATCTATGCCTCTTGCTGCTACATCAGTCGCCACTAAGAAATCCAAAATACCTTCTTTGAATTTCCTAAGCGTATTTATCCTTTGATTTTGGCTCATATCACCATGCATACCTTCAACATTGTATCCTCTCGACTGCATATTTTCTGTAAGCTCATCAACTTCCTTTTTCGTTTTGCAGAAAATTATCGTGCTTGACGGCTCTTCAACATCTAATATTCTGCAAAGAGATTCAAACCTTTCTTGGTTTTTCACCTCGTAATAAAAATGCTGGACTGTTGAAACGGTCATAGTCTTTTTTACGATAGAAATAAATTTTGCATCGCTTTTCATGTATTTCTTTGCAAGATTCTTTATTTCATCCGGCATCGTGGCAGAAAACATCATGGTCTGTCTTTCTTTATTTGTATGGTTTATGATTTCTTTAATATCGTCTATAAACCCCATATCCAGCATTTCATCTGCTTCATCTAAAACAAGGTACTTCACATCGTTCAATCTCAATATATCCCTCTTAATAAGGTCCAGAACTCTGCCTGGAGTGCCAATTATTATATCTACGCCTCTTTTTATTGCTTTAATTTGCCTATCTATTTGCACGCCACCATAGACAGGAAGCAATCTCACTTTAGAATACTTTCCAATGCGGGCCAATTCATCATTTACTTGTATTGCCAACTCTCTTGTAGGAGTCAAAACAAGGCAAAACACTTTCCCCTCATTTGAACCAATATTGTTTATGATAGGTGCA
This sequence comes from Thermoanaerobacterium sp. PSU-2, assembly GCF_002102475.1. Lineage (NCBI taxonomy): Bacteria > Bacillati > Bacillota > Clostridia > Thermoanaerobacterales > Thermoanaerobacteraceae > Thermoanaerobacterium > Thermoanaerobacterium sp. PSU-2. Next base: position 129,873 of record NZ_MSQD01000005.1, read on the forward strand.
CCGTACGCCAGCGTCTTGCCGGTTCCTGTCTCTGCCTGTCCTATTACATCTGAGCCCTGCAACAACACAGGTATTACTTCCGACTGTATTTTAGATGGCTCTTCAAATCCCATATCGTCGATAGCTTTTAAAATTTTTTCATTTAAATTTAGTTCCTTAAAATCCATTAATCTTTTGTCTCCTTAATATTTTTTATTCACCTGGTATTATTTTTTACAAAATCAACTGCAATATGTGAATATCCAGGTATCTATTAAACTTGTAACCTAATTCCTTTAATGTACCAACAATTTTGAAGCCGTACTTTTCGTGCAAGTGAATGCTTACATCGTTGCCTTCAGATATTCTGGCTATTATAGTGTGAAATTCATTTTCCTTTGCGTGTTCTATAATCTTCTTGATTAATTTATCCCCAATGCCACGTCCCTTGTACGACTCATCAACGTAAATCGAGTCTTCCGCCACAGCCCTATAGCCGCATTTTTCAGACCAAATGGATAATGACGCCCAGCCTACAACAATGTCGTCTTCTATTGCCACAAAAACAGCATATCTGTCATTGTGGGCCTCAAACCACTTTTTATGATACTCTAATGGCCTTGGTTCAGTATCAATTGTTGCTGTTGTGTTTAATACAGCTTGATTGTATATGTCATTTATCCTTTCAATATCATCTATATTAGCTTTTCGAATGATCATAAAGACCGTTCCTTTCAATCAAATTGGCTTTAAAAGAATCCGATATAAATACTTTAACATATAATGCTGAAATTGCATATATATAATCAAAATAATTTTTAAAAATTCTCATGGAGATGTATTATATGAATAAGAAATCGATTGATATAAAAAAACACTCATTCATAGTAAATGCTGATTACAATGATGTTTTGCTTTTAGCAAAATTAATTCAGGCAGAAGGCGAAAGCGAACCAATGATTGGAAAAGTTGCCATAGGAGCCGTCGTCGTAAACAGAGTGCAAAATCAAAATTTCCCTGATACAATATCTGAAGTCATATTTGAGCCTGGACAATTTGAAAGCGTAACAAATAACCGCATATTCAATGTAGAAAACATAGACGAGGAATGTATTATTTCAGCTTTAAAAGCATTGGAAGGAGAAGACCCGACAGATGGTTCTCTGTACTTTTACAATACGTATACAGCAACAAACGATTGGATTAAATCAAAAAAAGTAAGCGTTGCAATAGGAAAACATAATTTTATAGCATAAGAAAGCAGGGCATGGCCCTGCTTTCTTCAGCATATTCTGGGGAGAAGTTCGCCAATTGGTCTATCAACGATTCTATTTGTGCCATAGACTGTTTCTATCGTCACAAGACCAGAATCATCGATTTCGCCGATAATGGCGGCATCTTTACCGTATTTATCCTCTTTCATTATTTCCAATGCCTTATAAGCAAAATCTTTATCAACTACACACACAAGCTTTCCTTCATTGGCAAGGTGCAGATAATCGATGCCTAACATACTACAAGCCGATTTTACGCTTTCTTTCACAGGCAGCTTATCTTCATGTATTTTGATTCCCACATTGCTCATGCCAGCTATCTCGTACAGAACTTCCGCAACACCGCCCCTTGTAGGATCTCTTAAGATTTTCACAGCATCTCTAAGAGCCATAAGCTTCTCCACCATTTTATTTAAAGGTGACACATCAGAAAGAAGAGGAGGGTCAAAATCAAGCCCTTCCCTGGCACCCATCACTGCCATCCCATGATCTCCAATTGTCCCCGAAACTATCACTACATCTCCAGGTTTTCCGTTTTTAATAGACACGTAAGCTCCATCAGGTAAAATGCCTATTCCGGCAGTATTTATGAAGATTCCATCTGCACTGTTTTTCTCCACGACCTTTGTATCACCTGTCACAATTTGTACACCAGCTTCATTAGCGGCATCTACCATAGAGCCGACTATCTTTTTAATGTCATCAACCGGAAATCCCTCTTCAATTATAAATGATGCACTCAAGAAAAGAGGCTTTGCACCACGCATGGAAATATCATTTACAGTACCGCATATTGCCAACCTTCCAATGTCACCACCTGGAAAGAAAACAGGCTTTACTACAAAGCTGTCTGTAGTAAAAACAGTCTTGCCTGGCAGCAATGCTGCATCTTCCATCTGATTTAGATATTCGTTATTGAACTTTTCTATGAATATTTCGCTTATGAAGCTTTGCATCATCGAACCACCGCCACCGTGTGACATCAATACCTTATCCATATACCGTTCCTCCTCGATTTTACTCGCCGTACTTGTAGTACGCCGCACAAGATCCTTCTGATGAAACCATGCAGGGACCAACAGGATTTAAAGGTGTGCAAGCTTTGCCAAACAGTGGGCATTGTTTTGGCGTTATAATCCCTTTCAGCACATCACCGCATCGACAGCCTTTTATCTCTGTACTGCTATTGGGCTTTTTAATCTTAAATTTTTTCTCTGCATCGTATTCGCTGTACTTATCACGTATCCTAAGCCCTGATCCTTCTATCATGCCAAGGCCTCTCCATTCAGCATCGCTTTCTTCAAAGACTTCATCCATCAATCTTTGTGCATAAGTATTTCCTTCCTCTTTTACGACCCTTTTATACTGAATTTCTATCTTAGGATCTTTTAAGTTTTTTAAAATCATTACGACGCTCATCAATATGTCTGTTGCTTCAAATCCAGATACGACACCGCCAATATTGTATCTATCAACCAAAAAATTATATATAGTGCTTCCTGTTATGGCACTTACATGGCCTGGAAGTAGAAATCCCTGAATGTCTGATCCATTTACAACAAGTGCCTCCAATGCCTTTGGCATTGTCTTATGAAGACAATACACACTGTAATTCTTTATTTTTTTTGTGTACGCTTCTTTTATAGTCATGGCGACAGACGGGATTGTCGTCTCAAAGCCTATCCCAATAAAAACTACCTCTTTACTTGGGTTTGCCATAGCATAATCCAGTGCATCAAGTGGTGAATAAAACACCCTCACATCTCTGCCTTTCGCCCTCTCCTCTTGCAGCGAAGAATCATTTCCAGGCACTCTTACCAAATCTCCAAATGTGGCAATAGTCACTCCTTGACTTGCCAAAGATATTGATGCATCAATCTCATTTTGTGCCGTCACACAGACAGGACATCCTGGCCCCGATATGAGTTTTATATTTGGCGGCAATATCTGCCTTAAGCCGTATTTCGATATAGCCATAGTGTGAGAACCGCAGACTTCCATTATTTTAATAGATTCTCCAGTATTATACCTATCTATAAGCTCTTTGGCTGTATTTATGATGCCTTGCATAGAAATACCTTTCCTTTCTTATTTTTGTTTGAAGCTTTCTCTCAAAGCTTCCTCCATTTCTTCCCAAAGCCTTAGATCTTCTTCAGCCGTCTCTTTATCTACAATGCTTATTGCCACACCTGCGTGAACCATGACATAATCTCCAATCTTGACATCAGGTACCATTGATATGGACACCCTTCTTTTTAGTCCGTTTAATTCAGTCTCTGCCACATCTCCATCGATTTTTACTACCTTTTGTGCGACAGCAATACACATAATTACACCTCCATCATATAGTTTGCTATGACTGCTTGGCCTAAGGAAATGCCACCGTCATTGCAAGGTATCTTGCTATTGGAATAAACAAGAAATCCTTCTTTTGATAATCTATCAATGATATTTTCCAATAAATATTTGTTCTGAAAGCTTCCACCGCTTAAAACCACTTTATCTATATTGTACTTTTCGCCAAGTCTCAATGCCACATAAGCAGTAAACTCTACAATTGTATTGTGAAATCTGGCGGATATTATTCCCTTGCTTACTCCTTTTTTATAGTCAGAATAAACCTGCTTTAAAATACCTGATGTATCCACCACATACTGGTCATCACTTGATACCGTAAAGTCATAATATGATCGATCACTTTCTATGATGCTTTCAAGCTCCATGGCTGCTTGTCCTTCATATAGGACAGTGTCTTTAACACCAATCAGTGATGCAACTGCATCAAACAATCTACCCATGCTGGACACCAACGGTGCGTTTATCTTTTTGTCTATCTGCGCTTTTATGATCTCCAATTCCTTTGCATCAAACCTTTTAAGGTATTCATGGTAGCAATCCATATCTTCATTTATAAAGCCTATTGCAGTTCTGTATATCCTTTTTATAGCAAGCTCTCCGCCTGGAAGCGGATTGTACTTTATATGGCCAGCCCTTACGAAGTCTTTCAAATCAGCTATCAAAAATTCAGCACCCCAAATATTTCCATCCAATCCATATCCCGTGCCATCGTATGAAAAACCTATGACTTTGTCATCTATGCCGTACTCCGCCATGCAACTTGCTATGTGTGCATGATGGTGCTGTGTGTATATTACAGGCAAGCCCAGTGTCTTTGCAAACTGCGTCGACAAATAGCCTTGATGCATGTCACACGCCACAAATTGCGGCTCCATTTTAAAAAGTTTCATGTACTTCTTTATCTCATCTACATAATACATGTACGTCTTGCTGTTATCGAGATCTCCTATGTGATGGCTTAGAAATGCGTAATTGCCTTTAGTCAAGCAAAACGTGTTTTTGTAATACCCTCCAACGGCAAGTATCGGTTTAAAGTCCATTTTAAGCACCATAGGCTCTGGAGCATATCCTCTCGATCGCCTTATGACTCTTTCGCTTTTAGCTTTCCAAGATGTAACCGTATCGTCAATCCTATTTACAATGTCTCTATCATTTAAAAGGAAACTGTCTGCTATGTCTTTAAGCCTCTCTAATGCTTCATCATTGTCTTTGCACAGAGGCTCTTCACTGATATTGCCACTGGTCATGACAACTGGAAAATCTATATATTTAAACAAAAGATAATGTATAGGCGCGTAAGGAAGCATCACACCTACGCTGTCAAGGCCATCGCTTACACCTTCAAACTCGTATTTCTTTTTTAAAAGGACGATAGGCCTTCTTTGGCTATTTAATAGCTCCATTTCATCATGGCTTACATGGCAATACCTTTTTACAGCTTCTACATCTTTCATCATAAGCGCCAGAGGCTTTCCATACCTGTTTTTCCTATCTCTAAGCCTTAATACAGACTCACGTGATAATGCATTTACAGCCAGATGAAAGCCGCCTATCCCCTTTATAGCAACGATTTTCCCTTTTCTTAAATCTTCAGCAATCGCCATAATGGGATCAATATTCGTGCTTTCGCCAACATATTTAAGGGATGGTCCACAATCGTAACATGCTACAGGCTGTGCATGAAACCTCCTGTCTAAAGGATTTTCATACTCGTCTCTACATAATTTACACATCGGGAATTTTTTCATAGACGTCTTTGGCCTGTCGTATGGTATATCCTCTATGATGGAAAATCTCGGACCGCAGTTTGTGCAATTTATGAACGGATAGTTATATCTCCTGTTTTTTTCGTCCATCATCTCACTTACGCATTCGTCGCATACACCCATATCAGGAGAAATCGGCACAAATCCCTCATCTGCTTTGCTTGACTTTATGCTAAAACCTTTATATCCTAAGACATCACAATCTTCTACAGATATCTCGTCTATTTTCGAAAGCTTCGGAGGATTGTCTTTTAATTCCATCAAAAACGCATCTATTTCATCATCATAACCCTCCACGTTAATAGAAACACCAGATGATGTGTTATAAACGATGCCTGACAAGCTGTGTTTTAATGCCAAATTGTAGACAAACGGTCTAAATCCTACACCTTGAACAATTCCTTTAATATTTATTTGCCTTGCACGTATTCGTCGTATTTCTCTTTCAGCCATTTCGCCAGCACCTCAAAGCCTTCCCCTGTCCTTGATGATACTTCAAAAATCTCAGCTTCATCATTAAGCGTCTTTACACCATCGTAAAAATACTGCTTATTGAAGTCAAAATACGGCAACAAATCTATCTTGTTTATAACGACTGCTTTCGCCTTTGAAAACAAGAGAGGATATTTGTATGGTTTATCATCGCCCTCAGCAACATTTGCCATAGCCAATTTGAAGTCTTCACCAAGTTCAAAATCTGAAGGACATATTAGATTTCCTATATTCTCTATGAACAATATTCCGCCTTTAAAATCAAGCGTAGACAATGCTTTGTTTATTGAATTTGCATTCAGATGACAAGCACCACCAGTATTTATCTGCACCACCGGTATATTTCTTTCAGCCATCTTGCGGGCATCTATATCAGACGCTACATCGCCTTCTATGACACCACAAGGAATATCCATGTTTTCTATAAGCTTCAATATGAAACTTGTTTTGCCTGTACCAGGTGAGCCGATTATGTTTACCATCATGATTTTTCTTTCATCTTTTATGCTTTTGTTTTCTTCCGCAATGTTGTTGTTGGCTTCAAGCACATCTTTAATAATCTTTATTTCCATTTATAATACACTCCTTATTCAACATCTATACTATCTATATAAAGTTCTTTGCCTTTCTCAATCAAAACACCGCTGCTGCCGCAATAGGGACACTTAAACGTGAAATTACCCCTATTATAAATCATGCCGCAACTGCGGCATTTAAACTCTGCTTTCACTTTTTTAAAATCAAGCTTAGCACCGTATAATGGCGTTCCTTCGCTTAAAACATCAAAATAAAACCTTATGCTTTCTTCTTCAAACCCGGTTAATTCCCCAAGCACGATGTTTATTTTGGTCACCTTATTGACATTTCTTTTTTTAGCTTCATCAGAAACCATGTTTACGATGCTTTCAGTTATAGACAATTCATGCATTTAAGCACCGGCTTTCTCAGAATCATCGTGTTTTTCCAAGTGAATGTTGTACTTTTTGTCTGTGCAGCTTCTGTAATGCACATCAAGCTTTAAACATTTCTTAGGGCACTTTTCCACGCATACGCCACACAAGACACATTCAAAAGGATTGTACTCCCAAACGCTGGTCTTTCTGTCCACCTTTATGCAGTTTGATGGACACACTCTCTGGCACATGCCGCAAAAAATGCATTCATCAATGTTGTTTTCCAAATGACCTCTGTTTATATCAAAGGGCTTTCTTTCTTCAAAAGGATACATACGAGTCACTGGCTTCTTTGACAGATTAGAAAACACGCTTTTTAGCATATCCAACATCTCAATAACACCTCTTCCCTGACAGATTATCTTTCCGTACAACTGATGCAAGGATCGATGGTCAGTATGAGTACAGGGACATCTTGCAAATAAGAACCAGGCAATATTTTCAAAAGAGCCGGTATATTAGCAAAGGTAGGTGTTCTTATGCGAAGCCTATCCAAAAATTTCGTACCATTTGATTTAATGTAATACACCACTTCTCCTCTTGACTGCTCAAGCCTTGATATGACTTCACCAGCAGGTGGATTGCCTTTTACAGGAACACTTATTTCCCCTTCAGGCATCTTTCCTAAGGCCTGTCTTATAAGGTCAATTGACTGGAATATTTCCTTCATCCTAACCAAATTCCTGGCATAGCTGTCACCAGTTTTTTCCACAATCGGCTCAAAGTCAAGATACTTATAAGCAGCATAGCCAGTAGTCCTAAGATCTAAATCCACGCCGCTTCCCTTAGCCATAGGTCCAGTAGCGCCAAGCTCGTACGCTTCTTCTTTCGTCAAAACTCCTATGCCAACAGTTCTTTGCTTTACAGTATAGTTGTTCATAACAACATCGTTAATGTCCTTAAGCTGTCTCTCAACATCGTCTAACTCTTTTAAGATCCACTTAGCTTGTTCGCTATTTATGTCTTTTCTGACACCGCCTACTATATTAACTGAAATTATCACTCTGTTGCCTGATGTGGCTTCCAGTATGTCCATTATCTTCTCACGAATCTTCCACGTCTGCATAAAGAGATTTTCAAAGCCAAATGCATCAGCAAAAAGTCCAAGCCATAAAAGATGGCTGTGTATCCTGTGAAGTTCTGCCCAAATAGTCCTTAAATATTCAGCTCTTACAGGAACCTGAACACCCATTAGTTCCTCTATTGCTTCACAATAATCCTGCCCATGCATACAACTGCATATGCCGCAAACCCTCTCTACGACGTAAACCATCTGGTTAAAGTCCTTTTTCTGAGCCAAAGTTTCCAGCCCTCTATGGACAAAACCAAAAGCAGGATACGCTTCTACTACTTTTTCATCCTCTACAACAAGTTTTAAGTGAATCGGCTCAGGCAAAACAGGGTGCTGTGGCCCAAACGGAATCGTACTTTTATCACTCATTCTTACCACCCTTTTCTCTTCTTATAATCTCTATGTCTGCTTGTGGACTTATTGGAGAGCTTTCTCCCAACATAAAATTCCCTCCGAAATCAACTGCAAGACCATCAAACTCAACTCCAAAAAGCTCTTTTATCTCATTCTCTACTGCCAGCGCACATGAATAAATGTCTGAAACGCTGGGCACATTTTTCCCATCAGTTATGATGTGGATGTTTTCTAAATCATAACCTATGGCAAATGTGTATATGATTTTAAACTTATCTTCCAAATTAAGGCACGTTTCTGTAACAAATCTATATCCACCATCGTGGTATTTCTTCACTTCACTTTTTAGATTGCCTATTTCCACTTCTCTGCTATTTACGATCATAAAATCACTCCTAACCTAAGCTTTTGGCTGAAACTATTACTTCCTTGCGAGAATACTTCTCTTTTAATATTTGTGCCGCCTTGTAAAGACCATCTATCATGGCCTCAGGCTTAGCTGGACATCCTGGAACGTACACATCGACAGGAATCACCTTGTCTATGCCGCCTAACACATTGTAGCAGTCCCTAAATATGCCTCCGCTGCATGCACAAATTCCCGCTGCCACAACTACTTTTGGATCAGGCATCATGTCATAGACATTTTTCAATACATCTTTATTTTTTTCATTTACAGTGCCCGTTACTATCAAGATGTCAGCATGTTTCGGATTTCCCACATTTACCATACCAAATCTTTCCATGTCATATATAGGCGTCATACATGCCAAAACCTCTATATCACATCCATTGCAACTTCCACAATCGTAATGGACTACCCATGGTGATTTTGAGAAGGACTTTTTCACAAATTCTTTTAAACCCATAAATTTATCACCTCGATACATTGCTAAAGTACAGGTAAGCAATATTTAAGACTGTAAAACTTATACCCACAATCCAGCTAAAGCTAAGCATCCACTTAAGCGTCATCCTTGCAGATATATTATCTACAATTATATCTAAAAAGAATACAAAAAGCGATATCAAAGCACCGATCACAAGATTTTGCGACCAGAAAATTGCCAGCATTGCTAAAAGCAGCACTAACTCATACCAATCAGCTATTTCTATTAAAGCCAGATACGGCCCTGCGTAATCTGTGAGAATCCCTCTTACAAGCTCTTGATGAGCATGTTCAGATGTAGAAAAATCAAATGGAGATTTCTTTATTTTTATGTCCAGTACAAGGCTTAAAACCACAAAAATAAGCGGCAAATCCAAAAGAAGCCTTCCATGTGACATTATATCGTGCAAATTAAAGCTTCCAGCTACGTAGTACATGCCAATAAGCACAAATATAAGGAGAGGTTCATATGCCAACATCTGCATTAATTCCCTCTGGGCCCCTACTTGGCTGTATGGAGACCTTGTAGCCAACGCCCCTATTACATAGAAAACAAGCCCTATTGACATTATGAAAATTATCATAAGAAGGTCAGCTTTTATCGCAAAGAAGCCAACACTTAGTATAGCTGATAATAAGTATATATACGCTGCGAATATCTGAAAGTCGTTCACTATCATCTTTTCTTTAGAAAGCAATTTTACAACGTCATAAAAAGGTTGCAATATAGGCGGACCATACCTGCCTTGAATAAGTGCCGTTACTTTTCTGTCTAATCCAGTTATAAGTCCACCTATAAGCGGGGTCAAAATGACCGCCGCCGCAAAAACCAAATAATCTACCCACGTCATAGCAATATCCCTCCGAAAACCGCCAGTATCAAAATAAATGAGATGTAGTTCATGTACTTCGTCATCTTCTCTTCATTTATTATGCTTGGAAGATAATAATTTTTTACATCATAGCCGTTGTTTGAGTCATCATAATTGAGTCCAGCTTCGTATGGCTTTGTCTCTACTATGTCACGTGAATTCCTTATTGTCAAAAACGCCAAGATAACAGCTAAACCTATGGCGAAAAACACTGGATATATAGAAAAACCACCAAGATTGCTTTCAAGGTATCCTGATGCAGCTTTTATCGAAATCGACATCTTAAGCATGTTTATTTCAGGCTTTACAATTGCATTAAAAAGCTGCGTCACAGCCAAGCTCAATACGATTGCTATCGTAACTAAACTGTATAAAGCAAACTTTATTGTTGACGGCTGTTTTTCTACGAAAAATTTGCTGTTATGCCCTTCTGATAAGATATTGCCTATCCACCTGGTGTAGTACATGACTGTTATAGCGCTGCCTAAAATCAAAAGCAGTGCCACAAGTAGATTTCTCGATGCTGCTTCAATGGCCATCCACTTGCTTAAAAGCATACCAAATGGTGCAATCATCAATGACAAAATGCCTATAAAAGTTATGATAGTCGTAACAGGCATTTTTGTGATAAGCCCTTTCATATCCTCGATGTCACGGCTGCCTATATTTTGTTCAATTGTGCCAACGCACAGGAACAAGAGAGCCTTTGACACCGCATGGAATATTAAAAGCAAAATTGCCGCCGTTATAGCGCTGGAAGTATTGATTCCTATGCTGGATATCATCAATCCTAAGTTGGCAATCGTGGAATACGCCAATATCTTCTTCCCATTGCTTTGACTTAAAGCCAATATAGACGTAGCGATAAACGTGAAAGCACCATACAGTGCTATAAATCCACTTAACGTAGTCCCTCTAAATGTAGGAGCTAATCTTAAGATAAGGTATATAGCAGCTTTCACCATCGTACTTGAGTGCAAAAGTGCCGACACCGGTGTCGGTGCCACCATAGCACCTAAAAGCCAACTTTGGAATGGCATTTGAGCAGACTTTGTAAATGCACCTAATACCATAAAAGCCACAGGTATCAGCAAAATATACGATGTATCAGACTTCAAAACAGCATCTAATGTTATCATGCCAGTATATTTGTATAGGATTATGATTCCAACTAACAATGAAAATCCACCAAACATATTAATCCACAAGGCTCTTGATGCGTTTTTGATTGCCACTTCTGTCTTATCGTGGGAAATAAGCAAGAAAGATGACAGAGAAGTTATCTCCCAGAAGAAATACAACCACATTAAATTATTAGAGAATATTATGCCATTCATTGCTCCAAAGAACAAGAGTATGACTGCAAAAAATCTTGATTGCCTTGATTTAACCAATTTCTCTTCTTTTTCATGATGGTCCATGTAGCCAAAAGCATACAAAGCTATTATAGGTCCTACTATCGAAACTACCAAATTCATTATTATTGAAAGATTGTCGATGTAAAATGCGCTTACCTCTTGCTCTTTTAGTACAAACAGTTCAAAGTACGCAAGAGGCAATATCTGCAATATTGAAAAAATCGCTATCTTAGGTTCTTTTACCTTAAATGATACATAAAGGGTATAAAGCAAAAGCACATAATCGCCAACTTTTATCAATTTATCAATGATTCCATAAAATGATGTCCCAACGACCGTTGGCAAATTGGCAGTTTTAAAAATCGCCAATGAACTTAAAAATACAATAAGCAATGTAGCCGAAACAAATGCTTTCCTCGCCGCTGCCTTACCAATTGTAATTGTTATCAAGCTCATTACAATCGGAGCAATAATGCTTATTAAAACCAGATCACTTGTCATTTTTTCACTCCTTATCTATTCAATTTAATGAATATTATATATTGTATACATTTTTAAATACCCATTTTGATTATAAATCTAATTGAATAATAAGTCAATTGTATTTAATATTAATTAATTTTGTTTATTATTTAACAATATTTCAATGAATTTTGCAGTTTATTCCACAAAAATAGCAGAGGAATAATCTCCTCTGCTGCCATCAACAAGCTTTTTGTGCAGTTTCTCCATTCAATATCCTTCTCAAATACTCGCCTGATATCGTTTCTTCTTTAACTAATATACTTGATATTTCGTTTAGCACATCGATTTTGTCCTTCAAAAGTTCTTTGACCTTTTCCTCCTGCTCTTTTATGATTCTGTTTACTTCTTCATTTACCTTATCTCCTGATATGTCGTCTTTACTGATGATGCCAAGGCTTGAAAGCCCTGTATAGACTATTTTCTTTGCAATATCCACTGCCTGTTCAAAATCGTTGGCAGAGCCTGTACTTCTGCTGTTTAGAATGAGAAGCTCAGCAGCCGTTCCACCAAGAGCCACCATTATTTCGTGCTCCAACTGTTCTTTCGTGTATATAAATGTATCGTCTTTCTCAGTCTGTCTTACGAAGCCTAAAGCCTTACCTCTTGGCACTATCGTTACAGTAGCCACAGAATTAGGATTGACTATCTCTCCAATTATGGCATGTCCTGCTTCATGTATCGATACTCTTAGTATCTCATCTTCTGTAGGCTTTTTATCTGTCTTTTCGCCAAGTATGACTTTGTCAACCGCTTCCTGCAAATGCTTTTGCATTATCTTAGATGAACCATCCCTCATGGCCAATATAGCCGCTTCGTTGCACAAGCTTTCCAGATGAGCTCCCGAGAAGCCAAAGGTATCTTCTGCAATCGCCTCTAAATCCACATTTTCATCTAAAGGCTTGTTTCTCGTATGAATCTTCAGTATTTGCAGCCTACCGCTTTTATCAGGAAGATCTACCGTCACCTGCCTGTCAAACCGCCCCGGCCTTAATAAGGCTGGGTCTAACATATCAGGTCTATTTGTAGCTGCTACCACAAGAATATTTATATCATTATCGCTTTTTATTCCATCCATCTCAACAAGAAGCTGGTTTAGTGTCTGATCGTACTCATGATGACTTTCGTTTGTACCTCTTTTTGCACCAAGTATGTCTATTTCATCTATGAAGATTATCGCGCTGTTTTTTTGCTCCTTTTTAGCCAACGCTTTTGCCGATTCAAAAAGTTTCCTGACTCTCTGTGCACCGACACCTGCGTACATCTCTATAAATTCACTGCCAGATGTAGCTACATAGCTAGAGTCAGTGTACTTTGCAGCAGCCTTAGCAAGAAGCGTTTTGCCTGTACCTGGAGGTCCACTTAAAAGTATTCCTTTAAGCGGCCTTATGCCCATTTTCCTGATTTTATCCCTGTTTATCACAAAATCCAATGCTTCTTTCAGCTCTGATATGGCTGTGTTTTGACCGCCTATGTCATCAAAAGACACGCTTGTGTCAGGATTTACTACTTTTCCTGACGAACTTATAAGCCCCCTGCTTTCCAGCAAGAAGCTTAAAGCGAAAATCATCATTCCTACTATCACAATAGGAGTTATATCTATGCCTAATATAGCAGCAAAAATCACTAATGCAATTGAAATACCGATTAGTATTTCTTTAACCATCTGTTACATCCCCCTTTGTATTGCGCGGTATAATCTTGTACAAGTAATTTTGACCATCATATATACTTAAATATATATTGCTACCATCAATATAGACATTCGTCTTCGCACCTTTTTCAATGCCATTTTTGTCAACAATTTTGCTCATATCTATATAATCGCCATTTTGAATGGCCTGATATATGGCAAACTGATCTTCGTAAAATAGACTGTCTAATTTGTCGTTAGGATTGTCAACTATCTTTATATCAATTTTAACCGGATATTTCTCAATTATTTTTTCAATGTCCTTATACGCTGTCATAAGGTTGTCTACCTTTTTAAGCTTGATATTTGCCGTATAACCGCTGTTTCCAATACTTACATTTGCAGATTGAACATTATTGAAGGACTTTATGTCATTGGCTATCTTCTGCGGCAATATGCGGTTCTGATATAAATTAAATCCTCCTAAAAGCACACCCAACGCCAACGTCACTGTTACTATAACTACCTGCCATTTTAATTTTGAAAACATAATATACCCCCTTTCCAGCGACGTGATATATCATATTATATCATAAAATATATACTCAGACAACACCATAGTATCTCATTTGATTTCTTCAACTCATAAAACTATAATTAACTTAATAATATATAATTATATTACAACTTATATCCAAAACTTAATGTTTAAAATTTACAGAAATAGGAGTGAAAAATCATGAGGATAGCAGCTACTGTGACAAATGACGGATTAATTTCTAAATTGCCAGACGGTCCTTATATAGTTATCTATGATGTAGAGAGAAAAGACGCAGAAAAATACGAAAATCCAGGTTTTCCTCTAAAAGATGGTAGGCGAATCGCTACAGTTAATTTTCTCATAGAAAAGAAAGTCGATCATGTCATCACAATACCCGAATCATTCTGCGACATATCGTATGGCAAAGCTAAAAATAGCGGCATCAAATTCATAAGACTTGATGAAAGTCTGCCATTTGAAAATGTCATAGAAAATCTTGAAACTTACTTAAATAGCGCAGCGTATGATATACCAGAACAAGAATTATTTAAGAAAAAATGAAAAATTTATAGGAGGCATTGGTAATTTCGATGCCTCCTTTTTTAAGATAAATTATCAGCCAATAGGCTTTACTTTTTCTGACACTTTTTTCGCCAGTTCCAAATAGTATTCTGCTTCAGGTTCATTTATAAAAGCTACTGGCAAGCCAATATCGCTTTTTTCGCGTATCTTTATGTCAATAGGAATCTTTACAAGAACTTCTGTATTAAGCTCTTTTGCAAGTCTGTCTGTTTCGCCTTCTCCAAATATATTGTACTTTTTATGGCAATCAGGGCACTCAAAGTACGACATGTTTTCAGCTATTCCTATAAGCTCTATATTTACCTTCTGAGCCATATATGCAATCCTTCCTGCCACATGTGAAGCAGATGCTTGTGGAGTCGTGACAAGCAAAAATTTCTGCTCAGGTATTTTCTGCATTATTGTAAGAGGTACATCCCCAGTGCCTGGTGGCAAGTCAATTATCATGTAGTCAAGTTTTCCCCAATAAACATCATTCATAAACTGCTCCAGGACGCCTCCTAAAAGCGGTCCTCTCCAAATAAGCGGTGTATCTTCATCTGCAAAATTGCCCATGGAGATAACCTTGATGCCGTACTTCTCTATTGGCAGTATCGTATTTTCATCTAATGCATAAGGTCTTTCGCCTACTATGCCTAATAAACGAGGTATGCTGAAGCCTAAAACATCGGCATCAATTAAGCCAACTTTGTAGCCTAACTTTCCTAAAGCAACTGCAAGGTTTGCAGAAACCGTAGACTTACCAACACCGCCTTTGCCGCTTCCAACTGCGATAACACGAGTCTTTTCAAACAAAGGCACTTTCCCTTGATTCATGCTATTTGCAAGCTTTTGCCTTTCTTCTTCTGTCATGGCTCCCATGTTGACAACCACATCATCAACGCCATCCAAGCTTTTAAGTTTATTTATGACATCTTCCTTTATGGTGTTTTGAAGTGGACAGCCTTTGATTGTCAATTTTATGTCAACTGTGACTGTACTGCCGTCTATATTGATATTATCAACCATATTAAGGTCGACGATGCTTCTTCCTATCTCAGGATCAAAAACATCTTTTAGTACATTTAAAATTTGTTCTTTTGTAAGCAACTGTATACCCCCTAATGGTATTTTATTTTTTAACACTTATATTATAATATACAATCCTAATAAATAGAATACCTATAAAGCGAAATTTTTATCATATGTCACATTTAAAATCCACCTTAATGGAGTGAAAACAATTACCAAATTAACAATGAAATTTTTGTTAAATCGGTTGATTGAATAAAATTAGCTCTTAATATATGATTAAAATAAATACAAGTAAGGGGGATAAGTGTATGAAGGAGTTTCAGATTTCTTTAAATTCAATTGATAAGGTCAAAAATTTTGTGGAGAAGATGTCAAAATACCCTTTTGATATTGACATCGTATCAGGTCGCTACGTCATCGATGCAAAGTCCATAATGGGGATTTTCAGTCTAAATCTTGAAAACTTGCTTACGGTTATACCACACACAGACGATGAAGAAGCATTGGCTAAGTTTTCCGATGACATAAAAGAATACATGAAGTAAAAATAAATTTAAAAGCGTAGACTATCTACGCTTTCACTTTTATATTATTGGCGGCGGTGTAGAGCCTTTTGGTATGGCTATTTGTCCCGTCATTGCATCAATGTGCATCAACCAGTACCCCATATCACCAGCATTTCTCATATTTTCTTTCAGTGGGCACCAGTACACAAATCCTGTCATGCCTCCAAAAGGTTGGTCAGAAAGTGTAAATAGCCCCGGCATACCGTAGACGATGTATTTAAGCTTACCATTTTCGTCATTTACAAATCCCACTAAATAATGATCGTAGAAACCATTCCTATATCCCGTATTTATCCTCCACCATCTGTAACCTTCCAGATTATTTTCAAATGGATGAACTTCATCAAGGTAATTCACAATATTATTCACATACTCTTTTAAATATTTTACATAACCGCTGTTTTCCTGTTCATAAACATCACTTTTAGTTATTGTATCATCGCTTTGATGCTCCGGTTGAACGCTTGTATTCCCTTCATCATTTAAATTAACATCACCCGTCTCCTCTATATTGTCAATTTGTCCATTTTCCACATCTTTTTCAGGCTCAACTTGAATTTCCACTTCTTCTTCGTGGTATTCCTCGTCATTGTACTGTGGCAATGTTGTATAGCTATCTACACTTTCTTTTTGACTTTCAACTAAATCCTCAATAAAATGAATCTCGCTTTTATCTTTTTCAATATTCTCTATGTTTTTCATAAGCTTCTTATAAGTGGCTTTCCAGTTAAATCTGGACTTGTCTATGACGCCAGACAATGGAATCAGCCTCTGTTGTCCATTATCTGCTTCTACTAATGCTACAGCAAGATCATCAAACTTCACACCCTTATCAAGCACATCGTCTGTATTAAAAGACCATTCTGCACCGCCTCTGCCTTTGTCGTCTACCCTTATTGCTCCAAACTCAACTAATTTAGGACTCTCTCCGATTTTTAAAAATTTTACTGTGTAAGAATAATTAGGATCGAGATTTTGAAGCGACGCTGTAATTCGGCCCCTTCCGTTCATAGTTTCTATTTTAAGGTACCCTGATATTTCCTTGTCCTTTAAAAGCGACGCACCTCTCTCGTCAGGTTCCAGCATTATATACATGCGCTTATAAATATCCTTCCTTAAAGGCATTTTATATCCCCCTTATTTCAAATATATTTTAGCAATATATATTATGAAACAGGGGGATTTAATATTACATCTTCATATCATAAATGGTGTTTGCAAGCTCAGCAAACTTTTCTATTGAAAGAGTCTCTCCTCTTTGTTTTAAGTCTATGCCACATTTTGTCAAAGCATCTGCAATTATTGATTGATCAATGCTAAGGGATTTTAAAGAATTTGTTATTACTTTTCTTCTCTGTCCAAATGATGATTTTACTATTCTAAAAAAAAGTCTTTCGTCCTTCACAAATACAGATGGCTTATCAAGGACATGTAATTTTATAAGCGATGAACTTACTTTTGGCTTAGGTGAAAATACTTCCGGAGGAAGATTTAACAGTATCTCCGGCTTTGAGTAATAGTTTACTGCTACTGTCAATACGCCATAATCTTTGCCACCTGGATTCGCACATATCCTCTCCGCCACTTCTTTCTGCACCATTATAGTTATGTCTTTCATCAAGTGGGACTCTAAAAGTTTCATTATTATAGGCGATGTTATGTAATAAGGCAGGTTTGCAACGACTTTGCACTTTTCCCCTCCAAAATACGCATTAACAGTTTCTTTCAAGTCAACTTTCATTATATCGTCATTTAATACGATTAGATTATCACGTCCTTTAAAATCTGCCTTAAGTATGTCATAAGCTTCTTGGTCTATCTCATAAGACACTACCATATTAGCCTTCTCCAATATTTTCCTTGTAAGGGTGCCTAAACCTGCGCCTATCTCTATCACATTATCATCCTTTGTTATGCCTGATAAATCCACTATTTTTGATAGTATGTCTTCATCAAAAATAAAATTTTGTCCAAGTCTTTTCTTTGTATTGAATCCTTTTATTTTCATCATCATCCAACCTCGCTTTTTTCCAAAAAACAAGACAGGTTAAACCTGTCTACTTAAGTATATAAACTCTAACAGTTCGTCTTCCCCAATTACACGCTTCTCTATACGATGTAAAGAACAAATCGATGATATTGCCTTTTATCGCTTCCCCAATATCTGCTGCAACCCCAGGACCATACCCCTCAACATAAAGTCTTGTACCTAAAGGTATTACTCTCGGGTCAACCGCAATGATACCACGCCCGACTGTAGCACCAGAATACGTTAGGGATCCAGGCGGTGCATCATACCCTGTCGCATCCATTACCTTCATCTCTCTATATCTGTAGGTTTCTCCCCTTGACGTAGTCAAAAGCCCTAATGTGCCTACCTGCACTATCTTTGTTATGGGATTTTGCACTACGACGTCTTTTATAACTTGCCTTGATACTTCTTTCCCATCTTCATATGTAATTTTTATCGTCTTTTCTCTCTTTCCGTTTTGACCTTCTTGCACAACTAAAGTCTGACCTCTTATCATATTGTCATTTTGAATTGTTTGAACGTTGAAAGCTATATCTTCATCTTGAGTTATTACTTTTTCATTTACTCTAGTAATTGTGACATTCATTCCGCTATATGTTTTGCTATCTAAAGAGGTGCTAATTTTATCGATGGGACTTACTGTGATTTTTCCTTGAGCTAATACATCTTTTAATGTTGGTTTTACTGTGTATATTGTAATATCTTTTCCATCAACGTGAATTACCACGGGGTATGCTCTTTTAATGCTAACTTTCATTCCATTTTTCAGCTTCGAATCTATCGATGGTGTAACTTCGTCTTCTTTTCTAAGCTTTATATTTTTCTCCGCCAATAAGTCTTTTACACTGCTTTTAAATGTGGTCACAGCAACTGTTTTTCCGTTATCTGTGATCGTCACCTGTTTTTTCAAGTTAACGTATACAGTTGTACCTACTAACAAAATGACCAATGCAGCCAATATCAGAATTCCAACCGGTTTTTTGATAAGCTCAGTAAATGCATCCGGCCAAATTCTTCGGTTGCTTGCATCCATTACATAACCTCCTCATTTTTATTGGGAAGACTTTTTATAATTTTAATATAACATATTATTTTTGTCAAATTCATTTCATAATATTTATCTCCATTTCCATAATAAGTTATCACTTATATTATCTACTACATTATTATATTATATACATGAAAATATTATGTTTCTTTTGAAAAAAATACGCCCTTACGGGCGCATCATCTGCATCATTTGTGTCATTATCATGTATGCCATTGAAACATGATTGTAAGCATCCATAAACATTCTCATATGCTCAGGAGGGCACTGCATTGGTGGCATCATGCCCGGCATTCCTGGCATTGGATAAGGCATTGGTCCCATTGGTGGCTCGGAAGGGCACGGCATCGTAGGCATACCGCCCATTGGCGGTTGCATAGGACCTAAATACGGTTCTGGATTTACAGGTGGAACATTCATGGGATTTTCATTTACATTTTCTCCATCCATTTTTCGATTTTCCTCCTTTTTTGAAATATCCATTTCAATACAGTATATGTTCCACCTTTTAAATTGCTATAAATTACTTGGACTTATTTTAAATAACTCTAAGGCGTTAGATGCTGTTATATCACAAACCTCATCAAATATCATATTCTTTATTTCAGCAATCTTTTGTGCCACGTATTTCACATTAATAGGCTCATTCCTCTTACCTCTATGGGGCACAGGCGTCAAGTAAGGACTATCTGTCTCAATTAACAACTTTTCTATCGGCACTTTCATAGCTACATCAACTGCTTTTTTCGCATTTTTAAATGTCACTGGTCCTCCCAATGAGATGTAAAAGTTCATCTCAATCAACTGAAATGCCATTTCGCTGCTGCCTGAATAGCTGTGAAAAACTCCTCTTAAACTGCTTGTCCACTCTTTTTTGATAATATCAAGCATATCGCCATGTGCATCCCTGTCGTGGATTATTATTGGCAAATCATACTTTTTGGCAAGCCTTATCTGTTCTATGAAGCACTGTTTCTGGTATTCAACTGGTGGATCGCCGTAATAATAGTCAAGTCCTATCTCTCCTATAGCAACAACTTTTTCTTGTGATAACAATTCCTCAATAACCCCAATGTCGTTTATCTCTTTTTGTGAATGCTCAGGGTGTATGCCAATGGCGGCATATATAAAATCGTTACTTTTAGCAAGCTCAATCGATTTTTTTGACGTCTCAATGCTGGATCCTACATTTATCAATAATGTAAGCTCATCTTTGCACCTTTTTATAACATCATCCCTATCTTCATCATACTTTTCATCTTCCAGGTGTGCATGAGAATCTATAATCATAAAATCAACTCCTAAATGCTTTTATAGTCATTTTTATTTTAGCATATTTTATCAACGGAAAAATAATAATAATCTTACAAAAAAGAACAAGATTATTTTATTGCACGATCGTCTACAATTTTGCGAAAGATCAATTGATTGATTTAACCCTATTATATGTTTTATAAATAAGTGATACAGTAATCTCTGCAATTCCACATAGAATAAAAATCGCCTTTGCGTTAAATATGCCTGTTAAAGCACCACCTATTCCTAAGGATATTATCGATAAAGGATCGACTAATGAACCTAAAAATCCGTAAACCTTGCCTCTATTATCGTCATTAGTATTTTCTTGTATTATCGTATCTGTAAGTGTTTCAAATACTACAAATATTACGCCTAAGAAGGTAAAAAGTATTGATGATAATAAAAATATTTTGCTGTTTGAAAATGCAATTAGAGTAATTCCATCAAAAAGCAGTACAGTCGTCATAATTGAAATATTATTAAATTTCTTTCCTATTGAATTTATCAATATACCTCCAATAAGCCCTCCAACACCTGCTAGCGAAAAAAGCATACCACTTCTTGCTGCAAGCAATTTCTCTCCACCTAGGTAGTTCTTAACAAAAATATACACAAGTGGCGTTTGCATACTTATTATAAGCGTACTCAATAGATTAAGATTTATCACCTGTCTTATTACCATGCTGTCTTTGATAAATCTTATTCCTTGCTTTATTTCACTTACTATATTGTTGATTGTTTTTAATACATCATTAAATATATTCTCACTTTTATCTTCTTGAGCCTTTTCATCTATTCTAATAAATGCAATTAAAATCGCGATTATGATAAATGTAAGACTATCTATTAAAAAAGATATATCATTCCCAAATATCGAAACAATTATACCACCTATAGAATACCCCACTATCATATTTATACTTGATAAACTGCTTCTTATGCTATTTGCCTCTAAGAGATGGTCTTTATCAACCAAAAGCGGGACAATCGAACTTCTAGCGGGATATTCAAATGATGTTAATATACCGTTTATAAAACTAATTATGTATATTAGGCTCATATCATTTGCAAATATCAATCCAAAAGACGTAAAAGCAAATAATATATATAAAATCATCAATATGTTCTTTTTTCTCATCTTATCGACTACATTCCCAGCAAACAAACCTAGCAAAAAACTCGGTATCCCTTCAAGCATTAGTGTTGCACTTAAAGACAGTCCACTATTTGTAAGATACAATATTTTGCTTGAGATAGCTATCGTGGTAAGTCTTGTGCCAATACCTGATATTACATAACCAATAATATAAAGCATAAAATTGCTATTTGATAGAAATATTTTATTTCTTTTTGCAAAATCATTCATCATGTCATCACTTCTTTCCATAATCTTAAATTTAGCCATGTAAATAGCAAGTATTCTTCATTTGCTATTAATTAACACTAATCCAACAACGCAAAGCAATATGCCAATCAAATTCGCCATTGAAATATTTTCTTTAAAAAATATTATACCTATGGGAATTAACAATAGCGTAACAGATACGTTTGAAACTATTGCACCTAAGCTTATATCCCATCCTACCCTGTATGCAAGAAGAAACCCCAACTCTAATAAAATTATAGACAATCCTAAAGCGCAACTTGTCCAATTTAATCCTTTAAATGAATCAATTAAATCAATATTTTTATGATAGTAAATAAACACTATCAAAGAACCTATTAATGCAGTACAATATGTCAAAATTAGTGATGCAATTGGATCTGACTTTTCTGGTATCATTTTTTGGAGAATATGGTAAAACACATTAGCAATAATAGTTAGTATAATTGGTATATAGTACAAAAATCCCACCTCTTATTACATATTACATTCTTTGTAATTTGCCCCAAAATTTAAATTACCTTCATAATAGCATCAATGTTTAATTTTAGCAATAGCTAAATAAAAATCGTATGGCGTTTTTTTGAGATGCAAGTAAAAATTCTATTTTGCTCATCATAAAACGAAAACAACTTTAATCCAGACGACTGCTTTTTACAATAGGCAGCAATGAAGCTCTAATTGTAATAAAGTTTAACATCATAAACTTTTATTACATAACTTAAAGCTTATCTTACATATACACATGTTAGGCAAACTTAGTAAAGCAGAAACTGAGATGCCGAAATTCGGCACCTACCTCATAAAAAATGTGCCGGATTTCGGAACTTCCCAAATGTTGGAGTTAGAGTTATAATGTAGTCAAACAGATGAATTCAATGTATTATTTACTAACAAATATTTCTTTCATGCTTTATAACAATCGGGAGGCAATGTAATGAAAAAAAGTGTAATAATTTTATCCATAATTTTATTGTCCATTTTGTTAACGTCTTGTCATGTAAAAACTAATAATCAAATACATAAAAGCCTTAATATAGATAATGCTTCAATCATTCCGCAAAATACAATTCCTCTTGGATTTGACAAATATAAAAAAAGAATATTGGTGTCAATAGAAAACAAAAACAATGAAAAAACAGAACTGGGTTTCTATGATTTAAATACAAGTGTAGTTAAACCAGTGATAAAGCCAGTTAATACTGATAAAAATATAATAAATGCTGCTACGGATGGAAAGTATATTGCTTGGGTAGAAGCATCTGATAATCCATATGGCAATGACTGGATAATATATGCCTATAATATAAAAAATGGAACCATTAAAAAGATAGACTACGGAAAATTAAATGAAAAATCTGCTTCAAAAGTATCCTTTAATCAACAGCCAAACCTGTCTTTGGATAGCTCAAAGCTTGTATGGTCTACTTATGAAATACAAAACAACAAAATTCTGTGTTCTTTGATTTTATACGATTTAGCAAATGACAAAAAGCAAGTGATAAGAAGCATTGATGGACTGGGAAATAGTTATATTGGACATCCAAAAATATTTGGCAATTACATAGTATGGCATGAAGGTAAAATCGAAGAGCAAAGCGAAGTTGGCAAGGTCTATCTATACAATATTTCAAATAGTAAAATTGCAAAAATAAGCGATAATGGATTCACACCAAATATTTACGGTGAGAATATTGTATGGGTATCTGATAAAAGCCATATATCCTTATACAATCTCAAAACTAAAAATACTGTAGAAATTGTAAAAGGCGATGCAGTAGAAAGATGGTTTCCATCGTTAAACGATACATATATTACGTGGTATGATAATATGGGAATACTGGAATTATATAACATTAAGACAGGTAAATTGCAAGACTTCCCTATAAAAACAAATAATTTTTCTAGCATAATGGGTAACGTATTGTCATGGACTAAATTAGAAAATAATAAAGGTATAACACAATTTATTACCCTTTCTGAATGATGGTATGCCGATGCAGCACATACCCAATATATTTGCACCACGAAATATTTTGCATCATTTCTATAATGCAAACAACATAAGGAAGGAGTTTGCCTTTGAAGAGTTTATATGTTTGGCTAATAAGTATTGTAGTAAGTTTAATCATTTTTCTAATTGGTTTTGAAATGGCACGCTTTTCTGGACGGGTGTTTAAGTATTCCATACCGAAAGACAAAGAGTCTAAAATTAAGTTTTTCTGCTTTATAGCGATTGTTGTCATAGCTTTAATATTAGATTTCTTTTATCCAAAAAGATCTTCATTTTACTTAGCCCTGTTCACTGGATTAGCAGCCGGATTACCATATAGTTCTTCAGACAAAAATTCGAAAGATGATAAGAAGCAAAACACTTAAAGTAGTTCAATTAGATAAAAATAATGGCGGGAATCACCCCGCCTTCTTTTTATTTCACCTTCGCGTACTACCTGGATAGACATCCTTTTTATAGATCTATTTTTTTGTCAATAAGATATGATGTCAGAGTGAATAAACCTATATATACAAGTGTTTGGAAAACAAAGCTTGCTACATTTATCGGGAAAACCGCAAAAGACAAAGCAAAATTATCGCTTCTTTGTGCAATTCCTGAAAATAGATTTATATTTAAATTGTATGGAAATAAATTAATGAGAAGACCATTAATTTTACCGATTACATAGAAAATAATCAGAAATAGAACTATTGACAAAACTTTTCCATATTTTTTGCTGTAAATAGCTATCTTGCTGATTGTGATAGAAAAATACGACAAAATCAATAAAGCAATAAAACTCAATAAAGTAGATATAAATATATAAAGTATAAAAATTTTATGTTGAAGTACTGCATCTATAAACACTTTAGCTTCATTCACATATAATAGATTTATAAATGCCATCACTCCAGATACTGTTATAAACAATGTGAATTCAATGATCGATATAATTAGCTTTGAAAAAGCTATGTCAAAACCTCTTTGTGGCAGTGTAAACAAAAGATATCCTGTATTGCCGTACATATCTCTCTGATACAACATCACTCCTGATATAAGCACGGCTACAAAGCAGGCAAATCCAGCCATAAAAGATACAACGAATGGCAAGCCATGTGACCATGTATTATTTTTTGTTATAAGGTATATATTCAATAAAATCAAGGCAGCCAAAAATCCAAGATAATATTTATACCTTCCTAAAAACTCATACTTTATTAGTTTAATCATTATTCATACACCTCCCTGAAGATTTCATCAATAGATTTATTTCTTTCCATCCTTAATTCTTCGGCATTTCCTTTTAAAATAATTTCACCATCTGAGATAAATGCCACATCGTCAAAAAGCCTTTCAATATCTCTTACAAGGTGTGTAGATATAATCATTGAACTATCTTCGCGGATATTATCAATTATTGCGTCAATTATCTTTTCCCTTGTATTAGGATCTATTCCCCCAAGGGGTTCATCAAAAATATATAGTTTCGCATTTCTTGAAAGCACAAGTGTAAGATGCAATTTTTCAAGCATTCCTTTTGAAAGTGACGTTACTTTATCATTTTCATTCAGCATCATAAAATCCAGCAATCTTTTTGATTTTTCAATGTCAAAATCAGCGTAAAAATCTTTGAAGAAATTTATCGCATCTCTAATCTTCATCCATTTATAGAGATAGTTTATATCAGGTAGATACGATATAATTGATTTTGTATAAATACCTGGTTCCTGACCGTCAATTAATATTTCGCCAGATGTGGGCCTTAATATGCCTGCTGCAATCTTTATAAATGTAGTCTTCCCACTGCCGTTAGGACCTAAAAGACCTAATATTTTACCCTCTTCCAACTCAATATTAATTCCTTTTAATGCCTTTTTGCTGTAATAATTTTTAGTAAGGTTTGCCGTTTTTAAAATTAACCCCATCAGTTGACCTCCTTTTTAAGATATTCCTCAACAATTTCGAGTATTTCACTTGAATTGAATCCTAAGCTTCTCATACCTGTTACAAATGACTCAACTATCTCTTTTGCCATTTCTCTTTTTAATGATGCAAGCTTTTCGGTATTTTCGGTTATAAATGTTCCCATGCCTCTTTGTGTATATGTGACGTTTTCCCTTTCAAGTTCTTGATAAGCTCTTTGAACAGTATTTGGATTCACTTTAAGGCTTTCGGCCATTTCTCGTACAGAAGGCAATTTATCTCCTACATTTAATTTTTTTGTCACTATGTCCCTTTTTATCATATCCATAATCTGGATATAAATAGGCATTTTTTCATTGAATTCGACTTTCATGTTTCACCTCCATCGTGCTATCATAGTGCACTAATTAAATAGTACACTATGATAATATAAATGTCAATGTATTTTTTAAAAAAACTTATTGTAAGCTATAATACACATAAAAATAAGAGGGACTTATGTTGCCCTCTTATAATGCTATTTTACCTTTGCACCGCTTTCTATGTCTTTATCTAAAGTTACAACAGTCAATTTGCCTTCGTTTGATGCCGCCAAAATCATTCCGTGCGATTCTATTCCTCTTAATTTTTTAGGTTCCAAATTAGCGACAAGGACAAGTTTTTTACCTATAAGCTCCTCTACTTTGTAATGCAGCGCAAGTCCTGATACAACTTGCCTTACCTCGTCGCCTACTTTAAGCTTAAGCTTTAATAATTTGTCGGCGCCTTCTACTTTTTCCGCTTCTAATACTTCTGCAACCCTCAAATCGATTTTTGCAAAGTCGTCTATTTTAATGTAATTTGCCTCTTCTTTTACCTCTGCTTTTTTAGGCGATTCTTTTTCAGCTTCTTTAAGCTCTTTTTCTACATCGATCCTCGGGAAAATATTCTCGCCTCTTTTGACTTTTGTGCCTGATTTCAGTAAGCCGAATTTAAGGCTATCCCATGTCCTTAAATCATCGTCGATGCCAAGTTGTTCATATATCTTCATAGGCGTATTTGGCATAAATGGCGTTATCAAAATTGCGACAAACCTCAGTGATTCTACAAGGTTATAAAGAACAGTTTTAAGCCTTCCTTTTTTGTTTTCATCTTTTGCCAATACCCATGGCATCGTCTCGTCAATGTACTTATTGGCGCGACCTACAAGCTTCCAGATCTCCGCAAGAGCATTTGAAAACTGCAGCTTATCCATATAGCTTTCAACAACTTTTGGCAAATTATTTGCGATAGATATTAACTCATCATCAACATCATCTTTATCCGAAACTTCAGGTACTACACCGTCAAAATATTTTTCTACCATCGTTACAGTCCTGCTTAAAAGATTTCCAAAGTCATTGGCAAGATCTGAGTTTATCCTGGAAATCAAGGCTTCATTTGAAAATACGCCATCTGCTCCAAACGGAACTTCTCTTAAGAGAAAATACCTTATGGCATCTACGCCGTATTTCGACACAAGTTCTTTCGGGTCAACCACATTGCCCTTCGACTTTGACATCTTGCCGCCTTCTAATATAAGCCAACCATGGCCAAACACTTTCTTAGGGAGAGGCAAATCCAGTGCCATAAGCATTGCAGGCCATATAATGGTGTGGAATCTTACGATTTCCTTTCCAACAAGGTGCACATCTGCCGGCCAGTACTTTTTAAAATCTTCGTCATGTTCTGTAGAATAACCCAACGCAGTTATATAGTTGGAAAGGGCGTCAATCCAAACATACACAACGTGTTTTGGGTCAAACGGAACTTTTACGCCCCAGTCAAATGATGTTCTGGATACGCACAAGTCCTCAAGACCTGACTTTATAAAGCTTACCATCTCATTTAGCCTTGATTCAGGCTGTATAAAGTCTGGGTGCTCCTCGTAATATTTAAGAAGCCTATCTGCGTAATTTGAAAGCTTGAAGAAATAGCTTTCTTCTTTTACAAGCTCTACAGGTCTACCACAGTCTGGGCAGTTTCCATCCACAAGCTGTTTCTCAGTCCAAAACGTCTCGCAAGGTGTGCAGTACCATCCTTCGTATTCGCTTTTGTATATGTCCCCTTTTTCATAAAGCTTTGTAAATATCTTTTGCACAATCTCTTCATGCTGCTTGTCCGTCGTCCTTATAAACTTGTCATTGCTTATGTCCATCGTCTTCCACAAATCTTTGATCCATGCCACGATCTCATCCACATACTGCTTCGGCGTAACTCCTTTTTCTTTTGCCTTTCTCTGTATCTTCTGACCGTGTTCATCGGTCCCTGTCAAAAACATCACGTCATAGCCTGTAAGCCTTTTAAACCGAGCCATCGCATCTGCAGCAACAGTTGTATAGGAATGGCCTATATGCAGCTTATCGCTTGGATAATATATTGGTGTCGTAATGTAAAAAGTCTTCGCCATGAAAATCCTCCTTATCTAAATTTATTTTTAAGACGTAAAAAAACCCGCTCCCACTAAGGGGCGAGTTTATTCGCGCTACCACCCTTTTCACATACGCCTCACGGTCGTATGCCTCGTAAAGTGCTGTCACACTCCTACTCTGTAACGGGAAATCCCGCCAAAACCTACTTAGTTTCAGCTTTGAAGCTCAAGGTCCATGTTCAAAAGTTCATTCTCTGCTGGCTTTCACCTTAACCCAGCTCTCTTTTAAGAGAAATTCCTTTCTACTCTTCCCTTCATTGCCTTTTTAATATATTATTAACATCGTTACATAATAATATACTTTATCGCAAATGTATTGTCAACTATATTTTCTCCATCTTCATCCTTTCCTCCACAAATTTTACTGCATCTTCTCTGCTTTCTATTTCACCGTAAAATTGATTTTTCCTCAATTCGTATAGTATTTGATTTAAAAGCTTATAATCTTTAAGATCGAAATTGACTATTATATCAAGCGGCGTAAGAAGTGGTGTCTTCGTCTTTTCAAAGTCCATGTACCTTCTTAATAGCTTTGTTATAAAATTTCTGTAGCATGAAGCTTCATTCAACCTGCCTTGTCCTTTCATAGCCGAAGTAACATCAGCTAACGACAAAAGCAAACACCCTATAGCATTTTCTTCAAGGTCTGAAAAGAATTTAAACAATGCTTTGTTTCCAGTCCCATCTATGTAAAGTGAAAATGGATTTACGTGGTACAAAACCATCTTCTTTATCAGAGATGCTTCTTTTTTCGCCAGTTTTAATCTCTTAGCTATATCTGCAACAATTTTTTCTCCCTTTACATCGTGATTGTAAAACTGAAGCCTGTTATCAGAATCTATGTAAATGGCATCTTTTTTGCCGATTTCATGAAACATTGCAGCCAGTTTCAATACATCTTTTAGCTTGTTTCCTGAGGAAAGATCTTTATCAAGGTACTTTTTGGCCAAATTTTCTATATCTGAAGGAAATCTGAGGTCATTTACAATTGTTTCATATTCTTCTATAGTCTTTATGGAATGATGCCATGAGTCCAAAACCTGATAATAGCACTTGCCTATCTCTTTCATCTCAGCTATCTCAGGGAAAAGCGCATCGATTAATCCCAGCTCGTCCATCATTTGTACGTATTTGAAGGACTCCTTTGACTTAAGTATAGAATATATTTCACTCATAATTCTTTCTGAAGAAACGTTCTTAATCAAATCGGCTTTTTCTTTTATAAGGTTTTTGGAATCCTCATCTATAGAAAAATTGTACTTAGCTGCAAATCTAATAGCTCTAAGCATCCTTAAAGGGTCATCATCGAAGGAACTTTTCCCTACGCATTTTATCTTCTTTTCTCTTAAATCCTTTAATCCACCTAAAGGATCTACTATCAAGTCTACATCAAAAAAATCATTTAGCCTTATTGCCATCGCATTTATTGTAAAGTCCCTATGAATCAAATCATCATCTATATTTTCGCCTTTAATTTGCGTGAAATCCAGCACTACATTTTCATATACGACTCTATATGTGCCTCTGTCTTCTGCATAAGGCACATAAGAGCCTTTTAGCTTATCACATACAAGCTTTGAAATCGAAGCAGCATCACCTAATACAGCAAAATCATAATCGCTTATATCTACATTTAGTATTCTGTCTCTTATGGTTCCTCCTACAATATAGACTTTTTCGGCCTCATCAGATAGTATGCGCTTTATCCTGTTTATCAATATCCCCATATCATGTAAACTCCTCGTTTTTATATTACTGTCTTTAGTATATCAGATTTGAAGTTTCAAAAAAACAGTCTGCTGTAAAAAACAGATGACAGTATTGCAGCGATATCAGCAGCAATGCCCGCTACTATAGAATGCCTCATCTTTTTAACTCCAACAGACCCAAAATAGACTGCTAAAACGTAAAACGTAGTTTCTGTAGAGCCGTACATTACAGAAGCAAGTTTCGCTGTAAATGAATCAGGCCCATGAGATTTAATAAGTTCTGTCGCTATGCCTAATGCACCGCTTCCAGATAGAGGCCTTATGAGTGCCAATGGCACTACATCTGACGGCATTCCAATTTTTGCAGTAAGCGGTGAAATCCACCTTGCAAAGATATCTAAAGTTCCGGATGCTCTCAAGACTCCCACCGCCACCAACATTGCTAGCAAAGCAGGAAATATTTTTACTATCGTATTAATGCCTTCTTTTGCGCCATCTAAAAAGACTTCATAAATTTTTACGTGTTTAGTTAACCCATATACAGGAATCAAAAACATTATAGCCGGAATTATAAACTCAGAAATCGATTTAAGCAAAAATATCACTCCTTAAAAAGGGATGACTTTTCAAGTGATTTTACAACTATAAGGCCTACGGTTAGAGCTGTAATACTTGATAAAAGTCCAGCCAACACAAAATCTGCTGGATTTTTCGCACCTAAAGAAGCCCTTAACCCTATCATTACAGCAGGAAGAAGCTGAACTGATGCAGTGTTTATGACGAGAAATGTGCACATGGAATTAGATGCAACATCCTTTCTATTCAATTCTTGAAGGTATTCCATCGCTTTTATTCCAAAAGGCGTAGCAGCATTGCCTAACCCCAACATATTAGCCGATATATTCATTATCATAGCGCCAATGGCAGGATGATCTTTGGGTATCTCAGGGAATAGTTTTATTATGGCTGGCTTTAAAACCTTTGCCAGCATGTCCATAAGCCCAGATTTTTCAGCTATCTGCATTATACCCAACCATAAAGACATGATGCCTATGAGTCCTATTGATATTGTAACAGCCGACTCGGATGAATCTATTATAGCTTTCGAAACTTCCCCCATCCTACCATTTATCATGCCGACGACCACACCTACGCCAATCATGAAGATCCATATATAATTTATCAACTTTATCTCCCCCATCCTATAAAAATTTATGTTATTTTTAAAAAAAAATGCCATTAAACTATTGACTTATTTTTCAAAACTTGGTATTATTAGAATGCAAAGAATTTGTCGAATTTTGTAGTTTTAGGAGGGGAGAGAAATGTTGAAATCCACAGGAATTGTGAGAAAAGTGGACGAGTTAGGAAGAGTCGTCATTCCTATCGAACTTAGAAGGACTCTGAATATTGCAGAAAGAGACGCTTTGGAAATCTACGTGGATGGCGAGCAGATTGTGCTTAAAAAGTACGAGCCTGCATGTATTTTCTGCGGCAATGCAGAAAATGTCGTCAATTACAAAGGCAAAAACATCTGCAAGACATGCCTCGATGACATTAAAAAGAGCGAATAATATTAAAAATAATAGAAGTTTTACTTCTATTATTTTTTTTACTCTGTTATTTCATTTTTATCGTAAGGCTCTATATGGACGATGACTTCTGTGACACCAGGTATTTCCTTTTTTAATTTTTCTTCCAACTGATCAGCTATATAATGAGCATCTTTTATGTTTTCATTCGGGTCAACCATTATATGCATGTCTATATTTATATCGTCCTCTCTCCCTCTGCTTCTTATTTGATGGCATGAAAGCACGCCTCTTACGGATAAAGCGATATCGCGAATTTTTTCTGAATCTATGACAATCCTATCGCACAAAATGTCGGAGCTGTGCTTTATTATTTCAATACCTGCCTTTACGATGAATATCGATATTGCTATAGACATAAGTGGATCGATGTATGGCGGTATTCCAAATTTTAATGCAATAAGCGTAATAAGAACAGAGACAGACACGTAGATGTCGCTTTTTGTATGAAGTGAATCAGATACAAGTATGTCGCTTTTTAAATTTACTCCTTGTCTGTACTCGTAAGCAAATACAAATATGTTAAGCAATAATGTAGTAATCATTATTATGAAGCTGTCTAACGTGATTTTTGGTTCTACAGGGTTTAAAAGCCTGCCATAAGCTTCTTTTAGTATAGTATAACTTACTACAAACAGCATCACAGATATAAAAATTGACGAAAATGTTTCAAATTTTTTATGCCCATAAGGATGTTCTTCATCCTGCGGTTTTGACGCCAAATATATGCCTACAAGGCCTACTATATTACCTGAACTGTCTGATAATGAATGAAACCCATCAGCCACCATGCTGGCGCTTTTTATATGCAAGCCGTACAAAAGTTTAGCTAACGCCACAGCTATATTTATAAAAAGTATGAGTATCAAAACATTCTTTATCTTTTTAAATGAATTCATTGTAAAACCCCTTTGTATCAATTGATAATTTTTAATATAATACATATTATATGCTTAAACTAAAAATTATGCAATATATTAAGATATTTTTATATTCGAAATTATTGATTATCATTATCAATTGATATTGATAGGCGAAATCGAATTACGATTCATCCTTCAATGCGAGCTTGTAAATTTCGCTTTTTGGTATCTTTAATTGTTTAGCCGTCAATTTAATCGCTTCTTTCTTATCCATGCCGCATTCAATGTATTTTCTGAGAAGCTCCTCTGGTTCCATCGCAACTTCATCTC
The DNA here is from genome assembly GCF_002102475.1 of Thermoanaerobacterium sp. PSU-2. Taxonomy (NCBI): domain Bacteria; kingdom Bacillati; phylum Bacillota; class Clostridia; order Thermoanaerobacterales; family Thermoanaerobacteraceae; genus Thermoanaerobacterium; species Thermoanaerobacterium sp. PSU-2. Next base: position 162,723 of record NZ_MSQD01000005.1, read on the forward strand.
TTCCGCCCTCTATAAGGACTACAATTTCTCCTTTTACATCGTCTCCTAATTTTGATAGAACTTCATCTGCCGTACCTCTTATGTACTCTTCGTGCACTTTTGTAAGCTCTCTTGCTATTACAACCTTTCTGCCTTCTATGTATGGCTTTAATTCTTCCAACGTCCTGACAATTCTATGAGGCGCCTCATAAATGATAACCGTTCTCTTTTCTCTCCCTATCTCATCCAAAGCGCTTTCTCTCTCGCTTTTCTTTGTTGGCAAAAATCCTAAGAAGACAAACTTCTTTGTGTCAAACCCAGAGCCTACTAATGCCGTTGTTATTGCTGTAGCGCCAGGAAGCGATACTACATTTATCTTTTCTTCTAAGCAAAGTTTTACAAGGTCTTCCCCAGGGTCAGATATGCCCGGTGTACCAGCATCAGTAACCAGCGCTACATTTTTCCCAGCCTTTAAATCTATTAAAAGTTTTTTACCGCTTGAAGCTTTGTTATGCTCATGATAGCTTACTACGGTTTTTTTTATGTCGTAATGATTCAAAAGTTTCAAAGTCTGCCTCGTGTCTTCAGCAGCTATTATGTCTACTTCTTTAAGTATCCTTAGGACTCTTAAGGTTATGTCTTCCAAGTTTCCGATTGGTGTTGGGCACAAATATAAGCTTCCAGACATTCTATTCCTCCTCTATCGAAGTTTTCCCGTATATACTTAAAAGCTCCTTTGTGTACTCTCCATTTTCTTCGTATACGTAAAGAGGCGGCATTATTGCCACACCACTTTTTGCGCCTTTTTTTGATTCCACTAAGACTAAATTGGGCTTTTCCCCAACATGCGGATGGACAAACCTCATTTTTTTAGGTTCTAAATTGCAAATCCGCAAATTATAAACAATATCCACAATCCTATCCACTCTATGGACTAAAAAAAACTTGCCTCCAAACTTTAAAAGCTTTGACGCAACCTTTATGAAATCATGAAGTCCGCCATTTAACTCGTATCGCGATATGTTTTCACTTTCGCTATTTTTGTCAAATCCTGTGTTGCAGGGCATGTATGGGGGATTGGACGTCACAATATCGTATTTTTCAATTCCCAATTTATCCACAACATTTCGAATATCATCGTTTATTATGTCTATTCTACCTTCAAGATTATTTAGATATACGTTTCTTATGGCAATATCGGCAACTTCACTTTGTATTTCAACACCTACAATACGTGTATCTCTTGACTTGCCTGCTATCAAAATTGGTATGATGCCTGTTCCGCACCCTAAATCTACAATCTTATCTCCTCTTTTTGTGTATACAAAGTTTGAAAGCAGCACAGCATCCATCCCAAATTTAAACATGTCTTCCCTCTGTATAAGCTTAAGCCCATTCAAATTCAAATCGTCAATTCTCTCGCCATCTTTTAGCATATTACCACCTCGTTACAAATAATTTTACCATATCAATAAATTAATATAAATCGTATTGAAAAATAGATATAAGCAAAGTATACTATATAAAGAGTTTATGCATAGGGAGGAATGTGTTGGTGACGCATCCATTATTAGTGCCACATGTATCATCAGAAATAGGAACTTTAAAAGCAGTCGTACTGCACAGACCCGGAAAAGAATTAGAAAGGCTTACGCCTCAAAATTTGACAGAACTGCTTTTTGATGATATTCCATGGGTTAGAAAGATTCAAGAGGAACATGATGAATTTGCCAAAGTATTAAAAGATAACGGTATAACCGTTTTGTACGTAAAAGACCTTCTTCAGGATGTATTGAAAGATGACGCTATAAAAGAACAATTTATAATAGATCTTCTGAAGATAAATGGCATAACAAATACCGAAACAGAAAACTACCTTAAAGATTACCTTATGGATTTAAGCTACAGTGATATTGCTGAAATTGCCATAAGCGGACTCGAAAAAGGAGATATTGACAATGTCATCCCAAAAGGCCTGGCTGAATTCATCTATGAAGAACACTATTTTTACATTAAGCCTGTGCCAAATATGTATTTTACCAGAGATCCCGGCGCAATGATAGATGGAGGATTTATGATAAGCTCCATGAAGTCTGCGGCGAGAAAACCTGAGACCCTCATAATGAAATACATATACAAAAACCACGATATTTTTAAGAAAAACGGCATTCCATGTTGGTACGACAACACCTATTTCCACTCTTTAGAAGGCGGAGATGTGCTTATACTAAGCGACAGAGTAATAGCAGTAGGATGCGGCGAAAGGACTACGCCACAAGCAATAGAAAGGCTTGCCCGCAATCTCTTTGAAGGCAATTCAACAGTAGAACACATCCTTGTCGTCCAGATTCCCATAAACAGATCATACATGCACCTTGATACTGTATTCACCATGGTAGATAAGGAAAGGTTCGTCTTCTACCCTGGAATAAAGAAAGATCTGCGAGTTTTTAGCATAATAAAGGATGATAAAGGTTTTTCAATTCAGAAAGAAAAAGACCTCCAAGACGCATTGAAATCTGCATTAAATCTCAGAAATATTGAAATAATACCTACAGGTGGTTTTAATGCCATAACGTCAGCACGGGAGCAGTGGAACGACAGCACAAATACGCTTGCTATAGCGCCAGGCAAAGTCATCACATACTCCCGAAATGAATCATCAAATAAAATCATGAGGAAAGAAGGCATCGAGGTAATCGAGATCGAAGGTTCCGAACTATCAAGAGGCAGAGGCGGTCCAAGATGTATGAGCATGCCACTTTTGAGATATTAGAGGGTTTTACCCTCTTTTTAATAATTTCTTAACATTTATGGTGTATAATAAATAAAAAACTATAGAGGGTGTGTTTCACTTGAAGAAATTTATCACTGCTTTTATGCTTTTATTGATGACTTTGACTTTTATGCTGCCACAAAAAAGTTATGCTGATACAAGCAACAATAAAAAAGTAGTGCTTGTAATAATCGACAGGGTTAGTCTAAGTGACTATACAAAATACGACGCAAAAAACATTCAAAAGCTAATCAACAACGGTTCAGTTGGTCTTATGAATGTCAGAAATGCTGATGGTTACGTCGATGCATCTGGGTATTTGACATTTGGAACCGGCACAAGGGCAAGTGCTCATGACATCGGTCAAATAAGTCTTAATGTGAACGAAAAATATTCTTTCGGAACCGCGGGGGAAATTTACAAGCTTAACACAGGAGATAACTATGGAAATGCAAACATAGTAAATATAGGCATATCAAACCTTATACAAAGCAGCAAAAGAGCCGACTACAAGATTACGCCTGGTCTTTTAGGACAACTGCTAAAGGATAACAACATTCCTACATACGTCTTTGGAAATTCTGATATAATAACAGACAGCTCAGTTTCATATAGAAGGTATGGGGCGCTAATCGCCATGGATGAGAAAGGTACAGCATTTGGCGATGTCAGTGAAAATGTATTGAAGTACGATAGAAATAGCCCCTATTTTATTAGCACTGATTACAACAAAATCTTTGACTATTTTCAAAAATACGATAAAAATGGTGGATTCTTTGTAATCGACACTGGTGATACATCGAGAGTAGATAGCTATTCTTCCAACGTATCAGACCAATTGGCATCAAAATATGAAGAATACGCCATAAAAAACGCTGATGCATTCATAGGAAAGCTTCTAAAAAACTTGGATCCATCGAGGGATTTGCTTATAGTGGCGACGCCTTACCCTTCAAAAAGCGATATGTCTACTAACAATCTACTATCGCCAATAATAATCTATGGTCCCGGATACAACGGACTTACAACATCTATCACAACAAAAAGAAATGGGATCATTACAAATTTAGATTTGGCGCCTACAATACTTAATTATTTCGGCATAAAGGCACCTGTAGAAATGTTAGGACATCCCATAACGAACATAAAGACCCAAGACAAAGTAAATTACTTGGAAAATCTAAATGATAAAGTAGTGTCTATCTACACTGCACGACCCATCGTCTTAAAAAGTTACGTAATTTTTCTAATCATAATTTTAATACTTTACCTGATTACGCTATTTCTAAAGATCAACTACTTAAAATACTTGAAACCTATAGTTTTAGGCGTGATGATCGTCCCTCTGTCGCTTTTGATTTTGTCCCTTTTTGGGCCTTTGACTGTGTATTCAAGCATGATCGCTTTGATACTTATAACAATAGCTTTATTGCTTATAATAAAACTTTTTGCTAAAGATGAACTTAATATGCTAATAGTGATAAGCCTTTTAACTGCTTTGACAATTACGGTTGACATTTTTACAGGAGCACATCTGATGAAAGGCTCTATTTTAGGATATGACGTCATAGCAGGTGCCAGATTTTACGGAATAGGCAATGAATACATGGGTGTTCTAATAGGATCCACAATAATGGGAATAATGACATACATCCAAAAGTATGACACGAGAATAAACAAATTATTAGGAGTGCTCTTATTCGCGGCAGTTTTCATGTTGATGGTATTGCCACAGTATGGTGCAAAAATTGGCGGATTTATAACAGGATTTATGGCATTTGGCGTAACGCTTTTGCTTATGTCAGAAATCAAAGTCAACTACAAAAGTTTGCTGATTTTATTCATAAGCATGGCTGTCCTTCTAACGCTTATGTTTGTAGCATCAATGTTTATGGGCACTGTAACGCATATGGCGCAAACTGCTTTGATTGTTAAAAACGAAGGAATAATGGCTTTATACAAGATATTTGCCCGCAAATTAGACATGGAATTGACATTAATAAGATACACAATATGGTCGTGGGTTCTAATCATAACCATAATGAGCTTGTTTATCTTGTCATACAAGCCTACAGGAATACTTAAAAACATATTTAAGAAAAATAAATATATCTACTATGGCTTTTTTGGCAGCATTGTAGGAATGCTTTTTGCGCTGGCATTTAACGATGCTGGAATCGTGGCTGCTTCCACAATGTGCATATATGCATTTCCTCCAATACTGATAATGTTGGAAAGAGAAATAAAACATAATGAAATTTAGGAGATGATAAAGTGATATTGACATCATCAATTATACTTCTCATATCAATTGTAGCTGGAGTATTTGGAGCTCTTTTAGGATTAGGCGGTGGCATAATAGTAATACCAATGCTTACACTTCTCTTAGGAGTAAACATAAAATACGCCATTGGCGCCAGCATCGTATCCGTCATCGCCACGTCCAGCGGTGCTGCTGTAACGTATGTAAGAGATAAAATCACTAATTTAAGGATAGGAATGTTTTTAGAGATAGCTACCACGACAGGGGCTTTGACAGGCGCTTTTATCGCAGGACTCATAAGCTCAAAATACCTTTATATTATCTTTGGCCTTCTTCTTCTATATTCGGCTTTTACTATGTTAAAAAAGCGAAATGAAGAATTGCCTGTAGGTGTGGTATCACAGCCTATAGCAAAAAAATTGAAATTAGAAGGTTCTTACTACGATAAAGTCCTTAAAAAAGAGATACAGTACAATGTCACCGGTGTAAACAAAGGATTTGGCATGATGTACATAGCTGGTGTAATATCAGGACTTTTAGGAATCGGAAGCGGCATTTTTAAAGTAATGGCAATGGACCTATTTATGAGACTGCCAATGAAAGTCTCAACTGCCACCAGCAATTTTATGATCGGTGTTACTGCAGCCGCCAGTGCTGGAGTATACCTTGTAAGAGGCGATATAGATCCAAAGATAGCTGGTCCTGTGGCACTTGGAGTACTTGTAGGTGCAACACTGGGTACAAAAATCATGACAAATATGAAAAGCACAACCATAAGGAAAATATTTATACCTGTCTTAGCTTATGTTTCCATCGAAATGCTTCTTAAAGGATTGGGGGTATAAGCCGTGGAAGAAAGAAAAAATCAAAATGAGAAAATAGAAAACATGGAGATAATAATAAGCAAAACATTGAGGGCAGGAGTTTTATTAAGTGCTTTAATCATTCTCATCGGTTTAATCCTATTTTTTGCGACAAAAAGCAGCGGCTACCCTGCAAACACATACCCTACATCTGTTATAGCAATAATTAAAGGGCTAATGTCTCTAAAGCCTTACGCCATAATCATGACAGGACTTTTAGTGCTGATTCTAACTCCCGTATTTCGCGTGGGAGTATCTATCATCACATTTCTTCAAGAAAAAGACTATATGTATGTATACATAACATCGGCAGTTTTTATTATTCTGATATTAAGCTTTGTGTTAGGCAAAGTAGAATAAAAAATAGAGGTAAAACCTCTATTTTTTTATTCTGCAAAATCGCTTCCCAGTATTTCCTCATAAATCTCAGAAATCTCATCTTTTTTATCGTCTTGGCTTTCTTCTATGACAATGACATCTTCTGGGTCGTACTCTTTCGTTATCTCTATTCCCTCAGCATTTTTCATCTTTACCTTAAGTTTTTTTCTTACAACGTCAACTTCTGCTACCCTCATCTCTTTGTCATCGACTTTTATAAGGCTTCCTACAGAAGGCAGTTCTGATCTAACTTCTTCGTAAGTATCCTGCTCATATTTTAGGCAACACATTAATCTGCCACACAACCCTGAGATTTTAGTAGGGTTAAGGGAAAGATTCTGATCCTTCGCCATCTTAATCGATACAGGCTCGAAATCCCCTAAAAATGTCACACAGCAAAGAGGTCTGCCACAAGGACCTAAACCGCCTACAATCTTTGACTCGTCCCTTACACCTATTTGCCTAAGCTCTATTCTCGTTTTAAAAACTGCAGCAAGGTCTTTTACAAGATCTCTAAAATCTATCCTTCCATCAGCAGTAAAGTAAAAGATTATCTTGTTGTTGTCAAAAGTGTACTCAACATCTATTAACTTCATGTCAAGGTTATGCTCTTTTATCATGTCCAAGCAGACGCCAAATGCTTCCGCTTCACAGGCTCTATTCTCCTTGTAATGCTCATAGTCCTCATCTGTCGCAATCCTAAGAACCATTTTAAGAGGAGCTATAATCTCGTCGTCGTCAACTTCTCGTTTGCCTACAACGACTTCGCCAAACTCTACTCCTCTGGCTGTCTCTACTATGACATTGTCACCCACATTTATAGGCAAATCACCTGGATCGAAGTAATATATCTTACCGGCTTTTTTAAACCGAACTCCTACAACTGTATACAAAATAAAACCTCCTAAATGCTTAAGAGAAATTTTTCAATGGCCATTTGGTAATTAACGTTTGACTTAAGATTGAATATGAGATCTTCTATCTCATTTATTATATTATTAAGCTTAGCCCCTGTCAAATCATTCGAAATTGCTTTAATTTTATCTAGCATATCTTTGTTTATAATGCTTTCTTCATCACGGAAGTTTAAAACCATAATATCCCTCACGTAAGAAACCATTATATCAATTACATCATCTATCATTTCTCTGTTTTCATCGAAAAATCTAAAGCTATCAAGCCTTAATGCCTTATCACTGCTTACTAAACTTCGTAATACATCTCCAACTTCAAGCCTTATAGTTGAATACTTCTCATCGGTCAACAAGTCCGCCTTGCCATAATTGCCGCAAGCAACAGACGAAATCTTTTTGGCTTCACTTGCATCGACATTTTTCTCATTTATAAGATAATCCTCTATAACATCATCCGATTCTCTATTAAACCTTATTATCTCGCATCTTGATACAATTGTAGGCAAAAGGCCGTCCATTTTAGACGCTGTCAATATAAACAGAACATGCAAAGGAGGTTCCTCTAAAGTCTTTAAAATGCTGTTTTGAGATTGCTCTGTCATTTTCTCAGCTTCTTTTATTACAAAAATTTTCTTATATGAATTGTACGGTTTAATATAGGCATTGCTTATGACAGTATTTCTCAATGTGTCTACTTTTATTGAGCCTCCCACAGGCTCTATAAAGAAAATATCAGGGTGATTGCCTGATACAAATTGAACGCATGAATGGCAGCTGAAGCATGGCTTAGGATTTCTAACGCAATTTACCATCATGGCAAAATACTTTGCCATGTACTCTTTCCCCAACCCACTTTCTCCAACAAAAAGATACGCATTTGCTATTTTCCCTGAATTTATGATCTTATCAAACAATTCTAAAATATTTTTGTGACCGTAAATTTTGTGCATGAAGCTTCACCTACGAATATATATCTATCAACAATCCTCTGATCTCCTCAATAGCGCTTAAAATATCAAGATTCTTCTTGTTTCCCTCTAAAAACTCCCGCGTCATAGTTTCAAGTTTATCATTCACTTTTTCAACAATAGTGTAGATTTTTTTTCGTCCACTTAGATTTATTGACTCTCTTTTGCTTTTTTGAAACATGCCATTTAAAGACTTCTGCAAGAACTCTTTAACTTTTCTCTTGTAAACCATAAGGTTATCCAAGTTCATTTCATCTTTTAATTTTTCAGCAGCATCGTCAATATCATTAAGCATCTTATTTAACATGCTTTCTTCTACTTTGCTTATTTCACTGTCAAAAATGTCTTCAAATTTTAAGGCAGAAGTCCTTTCACCTCTATCATCTTTTTCATAGCCTGTCATTATTTTATTTGAATTTATCTCTTGTATCTTCATGCAAAACACCTATATCCTGAAAAATTTTTCTACATCTATGGCAAAAACTGTAGCTCCGCCGATAGAAACTTCAACAGGCTGTGGTATAAATATATCAGTGGCTCCTCCCATAGGAGTCGGAGATGTGATTATTCTGTCCCTAGTTTTACACTTCTTTTCAATCACTTCAATAGCATCATCCAGCTTATCATCTTCTACACCTATCATAAGTGTCGTATTGCCAGATCTTAAAAATCCACCCGTAGAAGCAACTCTTGTAAAGCTGAAGCCTTTTTCCGTAAGACCATCCATAAGCCTTCTTACGTCTTCGTCTTGTACTATGGCAAATATCAGTTTCACTTTTTTCCCCTCCTTAAATAATTTTGCTTACTTCAGCAATTATAGCCTTTTGTATATAGTAAATATCATGCGTAGCATCTACAATAAAGTACCTGTCTGGCCTTGACTTAATAAGATTCATATATCCCTCATAGACTTTTTCATGAAATTCTGCATCTTCTATCTCCAAGCGATCCTTGTCTTTTCTTCTGTCGATTCTCATTAAGGTATCTTTAGGCTTTATATCTAAGTACACAGTTAAATCAGGTACAAGTCCATCTATGGCGATACTGTTAATCTCCTCTACAACCTCTACTCCAAGTCCTCTCGCGTATCCTTGGTATACAATAGAGCTGTCAACAAATCTGTCCAAAATAACTATTTTCCCATCATTTAATGACGGTATTATGACCTCTTTTACAAGCTCTGCACGAGATGCCGCATAAAGAAGTGCTTCCGCAGATGGGACTATATTATTTTTTTTGTCAAGAAGTATTTCTCTGATTTTCTCGCCTATTGCTGTACCTCCAGGCTCTCTTAAAACAACAATATCTCGTCCAATCTCCAAAAGGTATTTTTTAAGCAGATTTATCTGCGTAGTCTTCCCACTGCCATCTATTCCTTCAAACGTTATGAGTTTTCCTCTGTACATTATTTACACACCCGTATTTTTAAATTATCAATGCCAATAATCTTTATACCTATATTATATAGTAATTTTATATATTGTACCATATCTTTTTTTATGAGTTCACCAGGACACAAAAGCGGAACACCCGGTGGATATGGAATTACATAATCAAGTGAAACCATTCCTACAGCTTCATCTATGCTTACATAATCATACTCTCTGTTTACAGCGTCTTTTGGTTTCATAGCCATTTCAGGAATTTCTGGGCGACCGTTGCTATCAAAATAACTTAATTTTTCATATCTTTTGTACTTTAAAAGACCTTTGATAGACTCTATTAGCTTGTCAAAAGATGATTCGTCATCAGCTACGGTCATTATGGCAAGTATATTTCTGTAATCTGACATTTCCATCTGAATGTTGAATTTTTCTCGCAGTATACTTTCCGCCACATTTCCAGACATGCCTATTCCACTTACATTGATGGTAAGCTTTGTAACATCGTAATCGTAGATTCCGTACTTGCCAATGACATCATCGCCAATACACTTTATACCATCTATTTCATTGATAACATCTCTTGCTTGAATCGATAGATCTACACATCTATCAAGCAATGCTTTGCCTTCCCTCTCCATAAAATCTCTGGCTAAATCAATTGATGTCATCAAAATATAAGAAGGAGATGTTGATTGATAAAGGCTTAAGTAAAACCTTAATCTATCAATATCTATCCTATCTGTATTCACATGCAAAATTGAGCTTTGCGTAAATGCAGGCAAAGTTTTGTGAACACTCTCAATCACAATATCTGCACCAACTGAAGATGCCGATAATGGCAATCTATCAGAAAATGCAAAATGGGCCCCATGTGCCTCGTCTACTATCAATACCTTGTCGTATTTATGAACTAAATACACCACTTTATTTATATCGACACAGAAACCATAATAATTTGGATATGTAATAACCACTGCCTTTACATTCTTATGTTTTATAAGGAGCTTTTCAAGCTCATCTATGGATATACCCATAGCTATGTCATCTTCATCGTCTATAAGCGGTTCTAAATAAATTGGTATGGCACCAGTAAGTATCAATCCATTATAGACAGATTTATGAGAATTTCTTTGAACAACTACCATATCACCATCATTCAAGACTGACGACATTGCTGCATATATTCCACACGTAGTTCCATTGACGAGAAAGAAAGATGATTTCGCTCCAAATGCTTTTGCAGCAAGTCTTTCTGCTTCTAAAATCGGGCCATGTGGATCATGAAGATTGTCTGTCCCAGGAACTTCTGTCAAATCTATTTTAGCAATATTTTCAATGTATTTCCGGGAAATATTTTTCCCTTCCTTATGTCCAGGCATGTGATATGGTATTGTACCGTCTTCAACATATTTAATCAATGCTTCATAAAGCGGTACTGTCAATTTTATCACCTTTTCACGTATTATACATATATAATACCATATAACACTAATTATTGCCTATAAAAAATATGAGGACATATTTCAACAGTCCTCATATTCAAAATCTTTTTTGTAGTTGCGCCAGATATCTATCATCTTTTTTCTGTAATATTCGTACTTTGCATCATCTGGAGATATGTGAGCGATTATTTTCTGGCAGTCATTGCATAAAAATTCTCCCAATACATCGATACCGTCTGTCTTTTCATGATTGCATATAAAGCACTTTTTAGTTTTTAACATGCTTTCCATATGCTACACCATCTTTCATAATATTCTAATATAATTATTTCCATAGTAACCAGTATCTATACGCTTTCTTATTAACATTATATTATTTTAAGAATAAAAAAAGGCAGGTCTAAGTGCATTTTGCACCAAGCCCTGCATGTATTTTTTTATGAGTTAAATTGCAATAGCTCCTTATGTCTGAAACACGATATTATATGGTCATTTACAATTCCAGTCGCTTGCATGTGTGAATATATTATTGTGGACCCCACAAATTTAAACCCTCTTTTTTTAAGATCATTACTTATCTTATCAGATAATGATGTTTTAGCAGGTACTTCGTCAATGCTTTCCCAATAATTTATGATAGGCCTTCCGTCTGTGAAACTCCAAATATACGTATCAAAACTACCAAATTCTCTTTGAATTTCTAAAAAGGCCTTAGCGTTTGCTATAGACGATTCTATTTTTCTTTTATTGCGAATAATGCCAACGTCATTTAAAAGCTCCTGCACCTTTTTCTCATCAAAGAGCGAAACTTTTTGTGGATCAAATCCGCTATATGCCTTTCTGTAATTATCTCTTTTTTTAAGGATCGTAAGCCAATTTAATCCCGCCTGTGCCGATTCCAACACTAAAAATTCAAAGTGGACCATATCATCGTGTACTGGTACTCCCCACTCTGTATCGTGATATTTTATGTATATTTCATCTTTGAGGCACCAAGGACATCGATCCATTTTTTCCTCCTTACAATACCAGCGATGCTGCACCTATAAGACCCACATTTCCACCAAGCTTTGCCTTAACAACTTTGCAAATCTGCCTATTTGGCTTTAATGCTCTTTCGTCAACTGTCCTCATCATTTTGTCATACAAGACATCCCATTGGCTTGACAATCCGCCACCTATTATTATAAGTTCAGGGTTATAAAATGCCATTATGTTTACAATACCTATTCCCAAATAAAATGCTTCATTCTCAATAAGCTCTAAAGACAATTTATCACCAGATTTTGCAGCATCAAAAATATCTTCTGCTTTTAATTCACCTAAAGGTTTGTCTTTGAGAATAGTATCTTTTCCAGACTCGATATGTTTTTTTGCAAATTTAACTAATGATGTGCCAGAAGCATAAGACTCTAAACATCCAGGATTGCCGCAATTGCACCATCTAGGCCCGTCAAAGTTTATGGTGTGATGTCCTATCTCAGCAGCATTTGAATTTGCGCCATTGTACAACTTTCCATCAATTATGGCGCCACCACCGATACCTGTGCTTACAGTCATATAAACCATATTATTTATTCCTTGTCCAGCACCAAATAAATGCTCAGCAAGTGCCGCAACATTAGCATCGTTGTTAAGTTTTATCTCTGTATCAAAATCTCTCTTTAATATGTCCACCAATGGAATGTCAATCCATCCAGGTAGATTAGGAGGACATTCCACCACGCCTCTATCTGCATTCAAAGGTCCTGGAGCACCTATCCCAATACCTGCAATCTGGCTGACATCTATATTCAATTTATTCAAAGATTCTATTATGCTTTTCTTTATGTTGTCTATTACATGTTGCGGTCCTTTATCTGCCTCTGTAGGTATTTTTACATTGCACAAAATATTTCCGTCCTCATCCATAATGCCGGTATTTATCTTTGTACCGCCAAGATCTACACCGCATGCAAACTTTTTCACAAACACTCCTCCTAAGCAAACTAAATTATTCTACTTCTATATTCATATAGGTTTTCCAATTTGTCAATATAAAAATTAAAAACTCCTTAAATAGGAGTTTTGCTTAGGGGGCTAATATATGAAATTTTTACCGGCAGCGA